>NZ_MUFR01000056.1:0-13239 GCF_001996185.1 Salinivibrio costicola subsp. alcaliphilus | reverse complement strand
GCATCAGGTGCTAAGGTCGGACTCAGCATCACCAAACTCACCGGAACAGAGGTAGCTAACCTCAACTCCAGGAGAGATACAAGGTCGGACAAGCGCCAGCACAATGCCAACCATTATCACGATGTGTGCCGCGCGCCTCCGACATCGGCGGTCAAATATTGGCACCGATGTTAAATTTGGCGCCAATCGTGACAGGCGCCCGTTGGCAATGTACATATATCCAACAATGTGCCGGGGCTTGTGTCATCGACGCCAATGGCGCCTTTGGATTACTTTACTTGCTTGGCTTCTTCGCTAATACGTGTGATGAGCTCGGACGATTGGGTTTGATGTTTGAGTACGATATCAACGGTGAAAGGAAGCGTCGGTTGCTCGAGTTTATCTTGTATTATTGCAAGATCATTGAGGGTTAATGTGTTGCCCTCAAGCATGATGTCGATATCGGAATTATCTCTAAATGTGCCGGTTGCGCGAGAGCCAAAGATCCAGGCGTGTTGGACGCCAGGGTGGCTGAATACCATATCCTGGAGCAGTTGAAATTGATGCGGTTTTAACCCCATCTCCATCAGCAACGTGGCATTATTGCCCACTTTTATTCTCCAAATAACGCATTATCTCGACAATAACAGGTGCGTAATGTTTGACGATCAGTCTTTGTGCCTCAAGGGCATTTTTTTCATCGTAGGTATGCGAAAGCAAGTTTCGCTTTACTAGCGCGTCAAGCAAGGTTTCACACTGATCTGACGACAGATGGTTGGCTTCTAACGCTGTGCGAATAACACTGCGCGGCGATGCAACATCAAACCCTTCATAGCTTAATAAGTCTTTTAAGGTTTTCCACATGAGCTCAAAAGTAAACTCAAACGTTTGTACGAGGCCTGCCAGCTCAAGTTCATTATAGCTTTCTTGTCCGCAAGCGTTTTCAAGCCGACGTTGTGCTTTAATTAGGTTTTGAAGTCGAAGTTGCCAGCGCTCTAGGTGTGTATCCGTCATTTTCACCTCGTTGCAGGGTTAAGGAGTCGATCCCCGAATTGTGCCATACGCCTATACAACCACCGATATATAAACCAGGCGTAGGTCGGCATAAGCACCAGCACAGTGCCAATAAGTATCACAATGTGGGCCGCGCGCCATCCGACATCGGCGGTTAAATTTGGCGTCGATCGTGACTGGGGCCCGTTGACAAGGTGCACTTATCCAACATCTTGCAGAGACTTGTGTCATCGACGCCAATGGTATCATCGGCATTTAAATTATTGTTCTGCACGGGTAATAGCTCAATACAAATTCCACGAAGGATGATAACTCCCTCTTTTAACTTCACGATGAAATGAGGAATACGGCCAATCAACGACGCGCTCAACCCAACCATGTTTAACCGGATTGAAATGCACATAATCAAAATGATGCTTAAAATCTCGCTCATCCCTGATTGTATGCTCCCAAAACCGATCTTGCCATACCATCCCTTTTCCTGTAACGAGTCGCTTATCAATTCGCGACACACTTTTAGTAAATAGCTTCTTTATCTCGCGCCACCTTGTTGAATAATCTGAGTCATTGTTGGGAAGCGTCCAAATAGCATGTAAATGATCAGGTAAAACGACCCAAGCATCGATTTGAAAAGGACGAGACGCTTTGACGGTTGCCACCGCTGAACGCAGTAACTTTATATGCTCCGTGAGCAATTGCATCTCTCTGTCGTGTAGATTTACCGTAAAAAAATACGTGCCACCATGTGCATAATTTCTCCGATACCGCATTCCAGGCTCTCTTTTGCCACCTTCACATACGCTCAGGTGATGCGAAGCTAAAACAGGAATCAAGTTTCATTACAATAAATTAGGAGTCAGCCGCGAAACATGATTGAAGGCGTTCGTTACACGGCGGCGATGGTGATATTCGCCCACATCATCACCGAATATGAAGTCATACGAGGTTGGATAAGCGCCAGCACGATGTGAATATCTGAATCTCGTGCCTCGGTGCAACTGGCGCCATCTGACCCCCGTATACCTGCTCTCCCTGCGTGATACCAATCATCTCATAAGCGTTCAGCCCTCCCTGTGAGAAATGGCCGGAAATAATTTGACATATATTTGACTGTCTGATGACAGATCGATAATCTGCGTGTTCGCTTTTTTAGACGAAAAGAATAATAAACTGGCTAGAAACAATGATCTATTTACAGAACCATAAGCCAATTGGCAGCGGACAGACGCGAGACTGCTACCTACATCCCCACGACCCAACAAAGTGCATTAAAATCATGAAAGCCAACCAGCCGAGTGATGTGAATGCAAGGGAGTGGGACTATTATCAGTATCTAATCAAGAAGCATGTAGATACCAGCCATTTACCGCAATGTTATGGATTTATCGATACAGATTTAGGCGCAGGATTAGTCTTTGATTTTGTTGGCAATAGCGAAAATGAAACCTTTTTAAGCTTGCTGGAGAAGGGCAAGCTATCTCGAGAAAAGGCATCAAAGACCTTTAATGAGCTACAACAGTATCTGAAGGAGACGAATATCTGCTTTATTGATACAAACCTTAATAATGTCATTATTCAGTCGAATCAGTTTTTTATCATTGACGGCATTGTTCCCCCTAAAGAAAAACGCGCTTGGCTATATCAAAAGGTACCACTAATCAGTTGTTGGCGAACGCAAAAGTCGCTTAAGCCCGCCAAAAGAAAGCTTGAAAAGCTGCTCAACGGCGAGTCATTGGATAATACGGAATGTAGTGATACTGAAACCGCATGAGTCAACCAGTGTCCCATTGGCAACTTGCACATACCCAATAACACGCTGGAGCTTTTTTCGTCGCCTAATGCATCACCAAAACATAAACTAGGCGTAGGTCGGACAAGCGCCAGCACTATGTTAACTTGAGCCTCGGTCTAGCCTGCGCGCCTCCGACATCATGGTCAAATTTGACAACGATCGTGACAGGCGCCCGTTGGCAATGTGCACATACCCAACACCGTGCCGAGTCTTGTGTCATCTACGCCAATGGAATCATCGATATATAAATCAGGCGTAGGTCGGCATAAGCGCCAGCACAGTGCCAATAAGTATCACAATGTGGGCCGCGCGCCATCCGACATCGGCGGTTAAATTTGGCGCCGAACGTGACAAGCGCCCGTTTACAATGTGCTCGTATCTAACACAGTGCTGGGGCTTGTATCATCGTCGCCAATGATACCTCTGGCTGTTTACTCCGCATCTTCCGCCAGTGCCGCGCCGTGGTGGGTGAGGCCACACAACATTGTTGGTATGGCGTTGAAGATTTCCTCAAACTGTGCCAACTCTTCTGCGCCTTGCGCTTCCATGGTAGAAAGGGCAGTTTCTGGATCGTAAAGCAAGCTGATGGAAAGCACCACGCCACCGAGTAGGGCATTGCCATCGGTGTTTTCCGGCATCAATGTTTCCCAATCATCACGGGTGAGGCTCCAGCCTTGCAACAAGCCTTCGGCGAAATCGCGCGTGGCTTGGTTGACAATTTCGGCGTCATCCAACAAACACCCTTCCGGCCACTGCCAATTTTTTTCCAACAGCTGTTGGCGCTGCGCATTCCAAATATCGACAATCAGGTTCGCGTACTGCTCAAACTGCTCATGGTTTTCAAATGGTGCTTGCTCGTCACCCCCCCACATTACGGGGAGCCACTCACTGGGGCTAATGACATGGGGCGCGGCCGCCATGGCGGTCACCACACCACGGGTTTGCATTTCGTTAAGCAGTTGCGCGCTATCAGCATGTTGGATAAGGAATTCGGATAAAGTCATCAGGCTCTCATTCGTATTCGATTTGTGTGCTGAGTTTAACAGCTTTCATGCTCACTTGCTTCCAGCTGATGTTATCCATATGGATGCGACTGGTGATGGAATAGCCATTTAAACGCAAACCTATCACCAACAACTTGACCGCAAAGCAGCAACTCTCTATAGTACGCCCCGTTAACGCGACAGCGGGGTTATAAGCCACCCAGTGTAAATGTCGTTTAACACACAATATGGTGAGGTGTCCGAGTGGCTGAAGGAGCACGCCTGGAAAGCGTGTATACGGCAACGTATCGAGGGTTCGAATCCCTCTCTCACCGCCATCATTAAAAAAACCGCCCTCGTGGCGGTTTTTTGCTATTTGGTCTTTTGCGCAGCATCTAATGCGTTTTGGTACGGCACCTTTCAATCCCTATCATGCTTCGTAAGTAGCGATCTCAGCGTATCGGAAGAAGAGGGGAGCAGGCCAACCTGTAAACCAAATGGTTTGAATACCTTATTGAGAACCTCCGTATTGTAGCTGCCCCGATCATTCTCGATATCGGAGAGTGTTTTTCTTGAGATGCCAACAAGTTTTGCGAACACATCCTGCTTAAGCCCCAGAATAGTTACACGCAAGTTTTTTAACGCTTGGCCTTGGGTTAACTCACCAAACAATAGGCGTTTGATGATTTTGTTCGCTTCGGTTTTACGCTCTGCGGCACTGACAGCCAGGGTGTTTTTTGAGGCTTTCGATCGCGTCGGCGGGTTACATTGCGGTTGGTCGTTGATCGAATGAGCGGTCTCTCCCTCTTTTGTGCTCTCTTGTTGGCTGCGGTTTGCCCTCAGGCGAGCGACCACATCTTGTACAGACTCTTTATGACTTGACTTATTCATAAAAGCCCCCAGTTGGCGAGCTTTTGTGATAGATGATTAAATCCAATCGCTGGCATCTCCAAGATTTGTTCGGGAACGCCTCGCAACGCTAGCCGCTGTTTAAGATCAATGCATTTGCTTGCCGTCACCTTTAACTCTTTTAATAAGACGTCCTTCGGCACCAGATCAGAGAGGGTGTCCGCGATAGCGACAAAATCATACGTTCCGCCAACTTCGAGCGGCGCTTTCCATTTTGTGGTTCTTGGAATGCCTTCAGGATCCGCTTTCATCGGTGCGAAGTCGTAAACAGGCGCGAGCTTGATGACGCCATCAGCTTTTAAGAATGACGTGTTTCTGCCGTGGTTGTCACTATTGCCAAATAAAATGTTGAGAAGGTCTCTTTTCACCCACTCAATCACAAATTCTTGAGAGTTAAATATATACCCTTGGTCTTGAACCGTATGGCTGTTAGTGATTTTCTCGATGAGCGTTCGGATGGTGGTTTCGTGATCAAGGGTAACGCCAGCACTTTTGTTCAACATGGAATACACAGATTCCATACCCAACCTTTCTATTTGTTGGTGACTGACTTGAACATCAAATCGAGGGAGCCACAAAGAGGGGTAGCTTAAACCTTCTTCCAAGCGCATACCGTCGATAGGGATCGTTTCGACACCCATTTCAGTTAGCTCATGATAATAGTGGAACTCCGCCCTTAGAATGTTGCAGTCGATAGGGCTTCGCGAACCTCTAGGGTACTTGACCAAATAATGGGCGTCGTGGTTATGGTTGTCATCTTGGTATATATCGATCCATATTTTTTCGCGCCCCGCGTGATGATCGAAACCACAACGTAGGACAAGTTTGGGGGCTTCACCGCCAGCGCCCGTTGCTCCACCTGCGGCTGCGCCTCTTTGCTGCGCATAGTCGAGGAAATCACCCGCTCTATTTTTGACATCATCAACAGAGAAGTAGAGATTATCTGCCACGTCGTAGCGCTCAGGAAGGGAGTCTTTTATCCTTAGATTGCCAATTGGCGACATGGTACCAAATTTGAGCAAAATATAATTTTGTTCATCGACGCTAAGATCTTCAATATCCAAGTATTTAACCCAATACCGTCGGCTAGCGCCGCTCGGCATAATATCGTCGAGAAACCGTAACCATCCGGGCTTGCCCATATCATCAAAAAAGAATGAAACAGGGTGGTTGATTGAAACGGCATGGCAGTCATCTTGGTCATGGTGCGCCAATGCATAGTCACTGAGGTAGTGGAGCTCCGTCACTCGAAAGTTATGTTGGTGACTTTTAGGGAAAGATATTGTACCAACATCTGTCCACTCTCCTTTGATAAACGCTTGCACGGTGAGCGCTTCCATCGACCATTCCTCTGTATATATATGAGTAAAAAGTTACTCGCAAAGTGCACTTTTTTCAAGTTAAGAGTAAATCATTACTCATTAATAGAAGTTAAAACACTTTATGAGTAATATTTTACTCATGAAGTGTGCGGCGTGTGTGAAGATGTCGCTCACCAAACGATTACCTTCAAAAAACCATTCCCATCCTCACAGCAATTGCCCAAGTTGCTTTTATCCCTTATCTAAAAACGCTAACCTAGTCGCAGTTAAATTTGAGATATAAGCAATAAAGCATGGAATGGATGAAGTGGGCCGCGTATTGGCGTAACTGTTTAGCGGATGCTGACAGCACCAAGGGTGTTTTTAAGCGTAAGGAGTTGGCACAAAAGCGTAACATCTCCTTGTCCTCATTAAGAGAAGGCCGTCTTAAAGCAGAAGAAAATGACGCTGAACTATTCAAAGACGAAAAGGCGGAGACCGTTGCAGTTAAAGCCCATATATGGACGTTTGCGTTTACCAAACAGAACAAAATAGAGCACGGCAAACAAAAAACAAGTTACTTGCCGGATCATATTGCGCCGATCATTTGTCCTGTATGGATAACGCGATCGGGCCGGCTTTATCCCGTGTCTGCTCCTTTTGTTACGCGCGACACCCTTGCTCCTCAGCATCAAGACGTGATTACCGTATCAACCGTTGAGCAGGTCGATCACTTTTTATCTAACGCATCTATAAAATGTTTAACCGATTCTGACGTCGCGGAAATTGAGCGCACAGATCCCGAACAGCATACGTCGATATGGAATCAGGCCTATCACACGGCGCGCGACTTATACGCCTCAGCCTGCCAAGCTTACCTAGACGAAAGGGGCTTTAAAGACTTGTATGAAGTGTCCCCCGACGGTGCTTATCTAGAAAAAATTGAAACGTCAGGTAGCGCGTTTCACATTATCAATGCTTACGATTTAATGCGTGAAAACAAGCCGACGTTGCCGTTACTCAACACCTATGCAACTTACACATGCAGTAGCAGACAGTCATGCGAAGATTACACCACGTCGATAAGCACGAGGATTGCGCATTCCGGTGAGGCGTTTCCCTTAGCCGATGCTCAGCGTGATGCCCTGACCAGCACCCTAGATATTGAATCAGCAAATATGCTGGCTATTAATGGTCCGCCTGGGACAGGAAAAACCACCTTTGTGCTCTCGACCGTGGCTTCACTGTGGGCTAAAGCGGCGCTAGAAGAAAGTGAGCCCCCTATTATTGTCGCTGCTTCCACCAATAACCAAGCGGTTACTAATATTATCGAGGCATTTGGTAAAGATTTCGGTGAAGGCGAGGGTGCCATGTCAGGGCGATGGCTTCCCGATGTAAAAAGCTATGGTGGCTACCTACCAGCCAAATCAAAACAAAAAGAAGCGGATCAGTTTTATCAGACCGATGCGTTTTATAATGGCCTAGAAAATCGGGATACACTTTACAAAGCCACACATTATTTTATCGATAAAGCGCGCCATGCCTTTCCTAACGTGACCTTAAGTGATGAGCCTAAAAAGGCGCTAAAGGAAATTAAACAGCAATTGCATGAGCAGCTGCAAATAGCGATAAGCCAGCTGAAACAGGTTCAGCATGACTGGCATGGCTACGACAAGCAGCGGCAATTTTATGACCAGCAATTAGGTAGCGATCCGGCAGCAATAATAGTAGCGCATGAAGCAGAATTAGCCGACCATCAAAGTGCCTACCAGACACTAAAGAACAGCCTTAATCAATGGCGTTATTTTGTATCACAAGAATCCCTGGTTGAGTCGACCCTCGCTTTTTTACCCGCAGTAAAAAGAAAGCGTCAAGCAAGCCATGCGCACTTTATTGACACCCAGCTTTGCGACGTTGCACGAGCCTTGTATCGAAAACAGGATGATACTGAGTTTGAATCTGCCCTTCAGTTAGCACTCGCTGAGCAGAAAAAACAGCGAGACGCGAAAAAGCACCATCTTGATACGCTATATGACTGTCAGCAGCAATACCTGAGTCATCAGCAACAGTGGGTTGACACCTGTCATACGTTGTTTGAAACATATAGTGCTCAGTCTCCGTGTGACGAAAATCAAATACCCGATATTGATACGATCGATAAATGGCTAGATACCCATATCCGTTTTTTGATTTTCCGCCTAACTGTCCATTATTGGGAAGTGAGATGGTTATTAGCCTGTTATGCGCTGGGGCAAAACCTAGATAGCCAAGCGCAAAAAAATGGCGAAAAGGCCTGCTTGTCTCGTTGGCGCCGGCGCATGATGCTGACGCCATGCATTGTCTCGACTTTTCACGCCCTGCCATCTCACATGACGATAAAACGTCATAGCGCTGGGGACTTTATTACCGACTACTTGTTCAACAGTATTGATTGGTTGATCGTTGATGAGGCTGGGCAGGTCTCTCCTGAAGTAGCGGGAGCCAGCATGGCCTTTGCTAAACGGGCGCTAGTGATAGGGGACACACAACAAATCCAACCAGTACGTTCGCTCTCTTCCGTGGTTGATCAAGGCAACCTATTTAATGCTGGCTTAACCGAGCTTGCGAATGATTATGAAGAAACCGAAGAAATAGCACGCCTAGTCACTCATGGCAGTGTCATGCATGTGGCGCAGCAAGCGAGTCATGTGCACTATCACCCTGATGCAGAGCCTGGGATGTTACTGCGAGAGCACCGACGTTGCTACGACGATATCATCGAATACTGTAATCGACTCTGTTACAACGGCTTACTCTTACCCAAGCGAGGGCCTGCCGAATACACAGACGATCAAAATAACAATGGTTTTCCAGCATTGGGCTATGCCCATGTCGATGGTGCCGCGACCCGGCATGCGGGAAGCACCTCGAACCGTGTTGAAGCAATAGCGATTGCCAATTGGCTTCGTGATAACCGTGAGCAAATAGAAGCGCAATTTGGTACGCCATTAGAACAGGCGGTCGGAGTTGTCACCCCCTTTAAAGCGCAGGTCAACGCCATAAAAGAAGCGTGCCAAGATAACGGCATTCCCTGTGATGGAGACGAAAAAATGACAGTGGGCACCGTGCATTCGTTGCAAGGCGCAGAAAGGAAACTAGTGATTTTTTCTCATGTGTACAGTCGCCATCAAGATGGACAGTTTATAGATACAGATGCCACCATGCTTAACGTGGCGGTGTCACGCGCGAAAGACAGCTTTATTGTTTTTGCTGACATGCAAACACTCACTCACGCTCGCTTAGGGTCGCCACGCCAAGTGCTGGCCGATATGCTGCTATGGCGTGATAACAATGCGCTGGTGGTCGAGCCAGTTGAAAGGCCTGATCTATTGCGCTACAGCGATAAACCTAAAACCCTAAGGAATGCGCAAGAACATGATCATTTCCTCCACACTCTGCTAGAGCATGCCGAATCGCGGATTGATATTGTATCACCTTGGTTGCAGGCAAAAACGTTACAAGAAACGGCATTAGATACCGCGATGCAACAAGCCACCCAGCGTGGCGTGAAGGTCACGATTTATACCGATAGGCACTTTAATACCACACATAACAACCGCCACGATCCACAAAAGCAGCAACAACTGGAGCAATGTATTGAGCACCTACATGCGATCAACATTGACGTTCACATCGTCGATGGGGTGCACAGCAAAATAGTGATGGCCGATGACAGCCACATGGCGGTGGGCTCATATAATTGGCTCAGTGCGGCAAGAAAAGGGCGGTACTGCAACCTGGAAACATCGCTGTATTACTCGGGGCCGTTGCAAAAAGAGTGTCAAGCCAACGTAAACATACTGGTGCCAGAATCGACAGGCAACCCCATGCCCGCGTGACGAAATGTTGTGCAAATCCCTAACAAAGAAGCGCGATTTGAAGCAAAATGGGGCAAAATAACTGCCGCGCACTTTTGCAACCCGAGTGCAAACGCTATGATACGCGCAATCTAAATGTTCGTGCATGATGAGCAGGGCACCACGCTCGACGGCGAGAACGCCAAGGGCCAACGAATAGCTAATAGCCAAAAAAGAAATAATAGGGATAATAGAGTGAGCGATAAACAGCAACCCGTACAGTCTCAATATGTGGCGCCGCCATATTTTCAACAGCCCCACGATGATGAAATTGACCTCAGAGAGCTCTTTGCGGCCTTGTGGCAGGGTAAGTTCACCATTATTGCTTGCACTGTGGTTTTTGCGTTAGCGGCGGTCGCTTATGCGCTCATGGCACAAGAGTGGTGGTCGAGCAAAGCTGAAATAGGCACGCCCAATGTCACCAATGTGGCAGCGTTCCAGCAGCAGGTAAACCAATATCAGCCTATTTTTTCTTATGAAGGTGAAAATGGCCGCAGCCAAAACGAGCAATTGACTGCCTTAAGTGATCGCGAACAGATATTCACACGGTTTATCAATCTGTTTAATGCCACCGAAAGCAAATTGGCGTTTTTTGCGCAAAACGAAGAATTCCAGCGTATCAAAGCGAGTTTCGATGCTGAAGATGCAACGATGGAAGAGAATGATCTTGCTGGACGTCGCTTTTATCAAGACTGGTTAGAGCGGTTTAACATAGAGAGAGACAAGCAAACGGAAACGGTTGTTTTATCAGCGCAATCTATAACGCCTAACAGCAGCTATACGTTACTGACGGCCTATATTGAATTTGTTAATCAAAAACTAAACGCGCAACTTAACCAAGACTTAGCTGCCGTAGTCCGGATTGAAACACAATCTTTACAGCAGCAGAAAAAGAGTTTAAATGCTCAGGCACAAACAGCGCTTAAACAAGAAATTGAACGTACCCAGCACGCACTTACCATTGCCAAAGCGGCGAATGTGAATGCCCCCTTGCAATCACTGGGCGAGCAAGATCTCTTCCCCATCCAAATGGGTGCCAGCGCGATCGAAGCGAAACTCAATGTATTAAAAAGCCTCAAGGATCCAAGTGTGCTTGAGCCACAGCTAAGTCCACTGATGGCTAAGTTAGATACCCTGAATACGATAGAGCGCAGTGATGTGCAAGTACAACCCTATAGTGTGCTAGAAAACCCAGCCACGCCCCTTAACCGCGACAAGCCCAAACGCGCGTTAATTGCGGTATTAGGCACCTTACTCGGCGGCATGCTCGGCGTTGCCATTGTATTAGTCCGCTTCGCCTTCAAGCGAGATTAAGTTAAGAGCGAAGAGCAGTTCCTAGGTCCTAGGGGCTTAGTATTCCGTAATCGGTATTCGGGAATTGGAATACGGAGCGCTTCGCTTACGGAGTATGGAAAGAGACGAGACGCTTCGCTTCTAGAGGCTGGAGACTAGGAAGAGCTCAGAGCGGGCCCTAGGATGTTTTCTAGCCTCTAGCCTTTCCACGTGATAGCATTTTTCCAGACATTACTTAAGGAAAATCCGATGAAAATTGCCGTTGCTGGAACAGGTTACGTCGGCCTGTCGAACGCCATGCTACTGGCGCAACATAACGAAGTGGTCGCACTCGACATAGTGGAAGAAAAGGTCAACTTGCTTAACAACCAGCAATCACCGATTGTCGATGCCGAAATAGAGCAATTTTTAGTGGAAAAACCACTGAACTTTACCGCCACTATGGATAAAGAGCAGGCCTACCAAGGCGCTGACTTTGTGGTGATTGCCACCCCCACAGACTACGATCCCGAAACCAACTACTTTAATACCAGCTCGGTCGAATCGGTGATTAAAGATGTGATGGCGATTAACCCAGATGCGGTGATGGTGATCAAATCGACGGTACCAGTGGGCTATACTGAGCATATTAAGCAACAAATGCGTTGCGAAAACATTCTCTTCTCACCCGAATTTTTGCGCGAAGGCAAAGCGCTTTACGATAACTTATATCCATCACGAATCATTGTTGGTGAGCAATCCGAGCGCGCGCGCCAGTTCGCCACGCTGTTACAACAAGGTGCAGTCAAATCGGGTATCTCGGTCTTGTTCACCCACTCCACTGAAGCTGAAGCGGTGAAACTCTTCTCCAACACCTACTTGGCGATGCGGGTCGCTTATTTTAACGAGCTGGACAGCTACGCCGAATCCCACGGTTTAGACGCGCGCCAGATCATTGAAGGGGTAGGGCTAGACCCTCGCATTGGCGATCACTACAACAACCCCTCCTTTGGCTACGGCGGTTACTGCCTGCCAAAAGACACCCGTCAACTATTGGCCAATTACCAAGACGTGCCCAATAACATCATTCAAGCCATCGTTGATGCCAACACCACCCGCAAAGACTTTATTGCCAACGCCATTATCAACCGCGAACCCAAAGTAGTGGGCGTCTATCGCTTAGTGATGAAATCCGGCTCAGACAACTTCCGTGCCTCGGCCATCCAAGGGATCATGAAACGCATTAAAGCCAAAGGCATTGACGTAGTGGTATATGAGCCCGTGCTCGAAGAAGACACCTTCTTTAACTCAGACGTCATCAAAGATTTGGATACCTTCAAACAACGCGCTGATGTGATCGTTGCCAACCGCATGGTCGACGAGATCCGAGATGTAGAAAGCAAAGTCTACACCCGCGATTTGTTTGGGGCTGATTGATGAAAGAGTGAGGGCCTAGGATCCTAGGCCCATTGGCGTAGGTGAATATTTGACCGCCAATGTCCGATGGCGCCGTGCAACGGGCGCGCGGCGGAAATCACACCAAGCTTGCGCGATCGAGAAGGCGCTTATGCCGACCTACGCGTACTTTAACCTCGATGGTGCCATTGGCGTAGGTGACACAAGCCCCGGGACATTGTTGGATAAGTGCACATTGTCAACGGGCGCCTGTCACGTTTGGCTCCAAATTTAACACCGGCGCCAACTTTGATCTTAATGTCGGATGGCGCGCGGCCCACATTGTGATAATGATTGGCATTGTGCTGGCGCTTATGCCGACCTACGCCTGGTTTATATATCGGTGGTAATATTTAATTTCGATGATCCCATTGGCGTAGGTGACACAAGCCCCAGCACGATGATGGGTATGTGCACATTGTAAACGGGCGCCTGTCACGCGGGGTCAATATTTGGCTCCGATGTCTGATGGCGCCGTGCAACGGGCACCACGGCTATCCGCGCGCGTGATCCCTTCTGTTATCCGTTCTTGCACGCACTTCACAGTTTAGCCAGTGCTAACCTAACGATGACAACAAACCTATCCAAAAATCTGGTCTCTTCAGTAGAATACACCGCCATGGTTCTTGATTGGTGGA
>NZ_MUFR01000055.1:0-13590 GCF_001996185.1 Salinivibrio costicola subsp. alcaliphilus | reverse complement strand
GCTACCTCAGCGAGAAGAGAGCTGTGATGTCAGCGATTTATTGCCCTATAACAAAGCGCCCATTCAATCACCAGGCGGGTAGAAATACCCGCTTACTTTTTTACAGCAGAAGTTATTGTCTGGTTAGTTGCGGAGGTGCGCCACTTGAGATTGTGAAGCAATACCTAGATCAGCAAGAAGGGTTTGATTAAAGCCACCACTTCGTGGTGGTGCGCCTTTCACCACCACCTAAATTAATTTCGCTTAGGCTCATTAGATTTAGATGAAGCACTTGGCGCTATTGGGTAGAATAAAAGATTCGCTAACACACTTCTTAGGAGGAAGTATGCTGAATCCATCAACGGCAAAATCGGTGATTGATCACGCCATGTTTATGGGCGCAGATTTCGCCGAGCTCTTTGTCGAGCACCACCACTCGGGCAACGTCGAGTTATTGTCTGGTGAGGTGGATAAAGTCAGTTCAGGGATTGATTTTGGAATTGGTATCCGTTTGTTTTTCGGTCATAAGGTCCTTTATGGCTATACCAATAGTCGCGATGAAGAACAGCTTAAAAAAGTGACCAGTTTACTTTGCGCGCGTGATAAGCGTGACCAAATTGCCGCTGCTGGCCCCCTTAATTTGTCGCATTTAAATGACAAACATCCTGTGTCTGAACCTCTATCTCGTGACCAGCATGTGGCAGATAAAGTCGATTTTTTACGCCACGTAGACCAACGTATACGCGCCGAAAGTGAAAAAATCACACAAATTATTGGTCGCGTCGGCCAACGTGAACAACAGATTGAGATCTTTAACTCTCGCGGGTTGCACGTTAGCGATACACGTCATTACACTCGGATTGCTGCAACCGCGGTTGCCACCGATGGAAAAGAGCAATCGACCGGCTTTGATGCCCCTGGCGCACTCACTGGCTGGGAATTTCATCACGATATTGATCCCGTGGCGATGGGCGAACGCGTTGCACGTCAAGCATTAACCAAACTCGGCGCCCAAACCTGTCCTTCTGGTGAAATGCCCGTGGTCATTGGAAATGGATTCGGTGGGGTCATTTTCCACGAAGCCTGTGGCCATTTACTAGAAACCACCTCGGTAGCCAAACAAGCCTCGGTGTTTCATGATCAAATGGGTGAGATGATTGCTAGCCCAGTGGTTAGCGCCGTCGATGATGGCACCTTAGCCAACGCATGGGGCTCAATTAACATCGATGATGAAGGTATGGAGACTCAGCATACCCAGCTTATCAAAGACGGTAAGCTCACCTCGTTTATGGTCGATCATATGGGCAGCCTGAAAACCGGTTATGCACGCACCGGCTCAGGCCGTCGTGAGTCTTACAAGTTCGCGCCGACCTCGCGGATGCGGAACACCTTTATCGAGCCGGGTAATGATGATCTTGATAAGATGATTGGCTCCATGGAGCGCGGCATTTATGCTAAAAAAATGGGTGGTGGTTCAGTACAGCCCGGCACCGGCGAGTTTAACTTCGCGGTGCAAGAAGCCTATTTGGTAGAAGATGGCCAAATCACCGCACCACTCAAGTCCGCAACGTTAATCAGCACCGGTCCGAAAGTACTTAAAGAAATTAGCATGGTTGGTAAGGATCTCGCCCTCGCCGCGGGTATGTGTGGCTCTGTGAGTGGTGCCGTACCGACGACTGTGGGTCAGCCCGCACTTAAAGTCGACAACATCCTAGTAGGAGGCGGTAACGCATGAGTGAGCAAAACGTGAAAGCAACCCTAAGCGATGCCGTCGATCAGGTATTAACACTCGTTCAGGCAAAAGGGGCCCACGCAGACGTCATTGCCAACGCCAGTGAAAGTTTGTCATTGAAGGCGGATCAAGGCGATCTGTCCGAGCACAAAGTCACCGCGGGCCAAGTGATCGGCGTACGTGTGATCAAAGGTGACCAAGTTGCCACCAGTTATTCCGAATCGCTAGATAGCGACAGCCTTGCCAGCATGGTCAACGCCGCGCTAACGAATGCGAGCTTTACCAAAGCCGACCCTGACCAGAAAATTCGCGCCGAAGGGCAGCAGATCGATAGCCAAGATCCCACTTTGTTTCAAGCGGATAATACGCCGATTGAAGATAAGATTGCATTAGCGCTGGCGATGGAGCAAGACGTGGTCAATCAACCACGGGCAACGGGGGCGCCCTACAATGGCTACGGTGAGCAAACCCAGTATCAGCTGCTGGCTAATACCCTGGGCACACGCTGCTATCATCGCGAACGGAGTTTTAGCTGCTACACGGCAGCACTGCTCAATCACGACGGCAAGCAATCGATGCATTTGGGGGCGTCAGTGTCACGCCGCTTTGCCGATCTCGACCAAGCATTTGCAACCCGCTTGGCCTATGACACGGCTGATGCATTGTTAGAGGGTGGGCCAGTCAAAACCGGTCAATATGCGGTAGTGTTTGAACATAATTGTTTAAGCGAATTGCTGGGCGCATTTGGCAGTTGTTTTTCCGGGGATGCGGCCAAACGGGGTACCAATCCATGGCGCGAAAAAATCGGAAAACCGATTGCCGATCCAGCCCTGACCATTACCGATATCGCACGTATCGATGGCGGGATGCGCAGCAAAGCCTTTGACAGCGAGGGCTTTGCTACAACCGACACGCCGCTAATTGAAAATGGCATATTGGTTGGGTTGTTACATAATAGCGCTACGGCCCATCATTTTGGCGTCCGTCACACTGCCAACGCCGGCCGCAGCCCGAAAGGCGGCTTAGATGTCACTTCACGTCACGACCTCATTGGCGCCGGCAAACAAAGTGGTGCCGAAGTGCATGGAGGCGAGTATCTCGAACTGGTTTCGCTGCAAGGGGTGCATTCTGGCGCGAATGCTATCAGTGGTGACTTCTCGTTTGGAGCCAGTGGCTTCTTGTGCCGTGACGGTAAGCGTGTTCGCCCCGTGCGTGGCATCACAGTGGCAGGTAATTTCTATACCATGCTCAATGAGATTGATGCGATTGGCAACACAGTCACGCCTAATTACGATGGCGCCTTCTTCGCCCCTCGGATACGGTTTGCCCGTTTGTCGATAGCTGGCGAGTAGATAGCTGGCGAGTAATACGTTTTTTTATAAGCCACATATTATAGGCCCACATGGCACCGCAAACGTCGGTGCCTTTTTTAGATTATTTGCCGGTGGCTTACACATCCATGGCTGACGCGCTGGTTTCAGTTGTCTGCCGGTTTTTTTTCCGCGCTGCGATATCGCTACTTGACGTTGCGCTCTCAACACTGTGTACCGCTGGATCCGTCTTAGCCGCAAGATCAGTAAACGCTTGTAAAGTCACGTCGCTTTTTAAAATCCGCCCATGCCCTAGCCCATCAGTAGGCAGCAAGCAGACATGTTGATAGTCGTTTGCTTTTTCAGTCACGCTGAACGAGGCAAAACGATCGCTTCTGTCATGCGCAATGACCACCTGATGACGACGCGCGCCGAGTTTAGTCAAGGGTTCGATGGTTTCGATCGGATAACCATGCTGCTCCCCCACTTCTTGTACAATTTCATCAAACAGCTTGAGTGAATATCCGGACTGACGCACCGTTGCATACAGATTCTCACGATAATTCAACACAGGCGCGACCAAGAGTAATGGTAAGTCATCTAATTGCGGATGTTGGCTCTCGAGGACGGCCGCCGCACCCATACTGTGGGCGACGACACCAGAAACGTTGTCTACTTGATCCAAAACATCGTTGATTGCCTGCACAAACCCTGGAATATGGCTTTCGTGCCCCCCACTTTCACCATGGGCCGGATGATCAAACGCCACAGCGCGAAAACCCAACGAGGCAATATGCGCCATTAAAGGAAAAAATTGGCTCGCCGAGCCGGACCATCCATGTGTCAGTAACCAGGTAGGGCCCGCGCCAACGCTGTACATCTGTAGCTCGCCTTGTTGACTCTGCGCAGTAAACCGCTCTAAGCCATTCGGGGCCGCGTTCACCGCTGGACTGCGCGTGGGGGTAAGAAAGAGCTTGCGGGCAATCTTCCTTGCATGACTGGGGGCAAGTCGATGATGACAACGGCTAACCGCGCCTATCAACGTACGTTTTGCACTAAACCGGCCCGGGGTCGAGAAGTAGATTTTTCTGCTCATTGTGAATCCTTCAAATCAATAACACATCACTCCTGGTATGCGTCCAAAAATAAACACGGTGAGGGTGAGTCAACACGCGCGGCCTTACTTTACCGGAACCTTAGGTGTATTCCTAGAACGAACGCTTGTTTTAAAACAGCCGGAGTAACTTGTCGTCGCCATTGCGCGATATACCACCGCAAATTGTGCAATAACTGGTCCATATTCTTTTTAGTTTTAATAAGTGCTTTTTTTATCTAGCCGTAATGTGACATATGTCTTCATTATGTGCACCCGTCGGCATAAGATGCGAACCAATATCGATCCCTTAACGACATCTGCGGGATCTAACGCTGAAATTATTATAATTCTCTAGGTGGGAACGCCAACTATGACAGTTATCCTTTTAAATCTGATCGCTTTTGCGCTGTTACTGGCAGTGCTTGTGAAGTTGCACAAGCAACAAAAATCCCTATCAACGCGAGTCTTTACTGGCTTAGGCTTAGGGGTGGCATTCGGTGCTGCGCTGCAAGCGTTATATGGTGCTGACGGCACGGTTACACGCGAAACCATTGGCTATATCAATATAGTCGGCTCAGGCTACGTGAGCTTGTTAAAAATGATCATCATGCCGTTGATTACCGTGTCAATTATTGGTGCCATCTTAAAGATGAAAGACTCGGGTTCACTGGGTAAAGTCTCTAGCTTAAATATTGGGATTTTGCTGGCAACGACCGCAGCATCTGCACTCATTGGCGTGTTCGTCAGCAGTCTATTTGGATTGTCTGCGCAAGATATCGTGCAAGGTGCGCAAGAAATGGCTCGCGGGGCTGCACTTGAAGAACGCCTAGGTACCGTTGAAAACCTGTCACTGGCTGATATGGTGATCTCTTTCTTCCCACAAAATCCGTTCGCAGATTTAGCAGGAAGCCGTCCAACGTCTACGATTGCTGTGGTGATTTTCTCTGCGCTTGTGGGAATTGCCGGAGTAACGCTTTCACGCACACAGCCTGAACTGGGTGAGCGCTTTGAACGCTTTATGGATGTTGCTCAGGCGCTTGTACGTACTCTGGTACGCATGATTATCGGTTTAACGCCATACGGTGTCTTGGCACTCATGATAAAAGTCATTGCCGGATCAAATGTCAGTGAAATCCTGCAACTGGCAAACTTCGTTGTCGCTTCATACGTTGGCCTAGGCGCGATTTTGGTGATGCATTTGATCTTAATCGGCCTAGTAGGAATGAGCCCAGCTCAATACTTGAAAAAGATACTCCCGGTACTAACGTTTGCCTTCACATCGCGCTCTAGTGCCGCGACTATTCCGCTAAACATTGATTCTCAAATGAAGAACTTGGGGAACGATCCGGCCAGTGCCAATTTCTCAGCCTCTTTCGGTGCGACCATGGGGCAAAACGGCTGTGCAGGGCTATACCCTGCCATGTTGGCGGTGATGATTGCACCAACCATTGGCATTAATCCGCTCGATCCTGGGTTTATCGCGACCTTGGTTGCCATCGTAACGGTGAGCTCTTTCGGTATTGCTGGCGTCGGTGGCGGGGCAACGTTTGCCGCGCTGATTGTACTCTCGGCACTGGATATGCCGGTCGCACTTGCGGGTCTGTTAATCTCAATTGAACCGTTAATCGATATGGGCCGCACCGCGATTAACGTTAGCGGCTCAATGACTGCTGGCACGCTCACCTCACGCTTAACCGGTGGCCAAGATAAGACTATCTTCGAGCACCACGAAGTGGTGAAACAAGACACTGCAAACGCTTAATGGCGCGGTGCCATCGTTTATAAAATGCCACGCCGCATTGGCGTGGCATTTTTGTGTCTATAATCATCCATCAATTCGCTGACTTAATCCCTTATAACTTGTAAGAATTTATGTCAGCGATTACACTCTGCCGCATTGTTAACGCAGGCTCGATCTGCCCTACACGAGACATTTATGAGTATTGAACAAACACTTCAGGCACGCAGCGGCGGCCAATGTGAACTTTGTACCCGCCAAGACAACTTATCTGTATATGACGTCCCGTACTCACCAGATACCACCGCGAACAGCTGCGTATTGGTTTGTGGCACCTGTCATGACCAGCTAAGTAATCCTGACAATATGGATGTGAACCACTGGCGTTGCCTGAGTGACAGCATGTGGAGCCAAGAGCCGGCCGTGCAAGTCGTCGCTTATCGCCAGCTTTCTCGCCTTTCGAGTGAAAGCTGGGCGCAAGATAATCTCGACATGATGTATATGGAAGATGACGTGCGTAAATGGGCGGAAACCGGTCAAGATATCGAAGAAGTTAAAGTGCTGGATGCAAATGGTGTGGCGCTGCAAAAAGGCGACGACGTGACCGTGATTAAAGATTTGCCAGTGAAAGGCTCAAGCCAGGTAATCAAACAAGGTACCGTGATCCGTGGCATTAACCTGACCGATGATCCCACCCATGTGCAGGGTAAAGTGAACGGCCAAACGTTGTTCGTGATCGCTGAGTTCTGCCGCCGCAAGTAATTGGCAGCATACCGTCGCCCTTTATTTAAACACGGTCTTTTCTTTTGTTAGCGTATAACGACCAGTTATTGATGCTGTTGGCGGTATTTGAACGTGCCGCCTTATTACTCATGGCCTTATTTTGGCTCACTCGCACCCATCTGATCCAAACCATCGTACAGAAGACCCAGCGCCATCCAATGGAAACAGCGCTCATTGCCGCTTTATTTGTATTGTTTGCCTTGTTCAGTACCTACACGGGAGTGAATGTCGATGGGTCGCTGGTAAATGTACGCATCATCGCCATTATCGCCGGCGGTATTTTGTTTGGTCCTTGGGTTGGCGTGACTGCCGGCGTCGTCTCGGGCGTTCACCGCTATCTTATCGATATTGATGGGCCAACCTCACAAGCCTGTTTGATCGCCAGTATTATTGCTGGGTGCCTGTCGGCACTGATTCATTATCGCGCAGATAAACAGCATTATGCACGCTACGGCATTTTGGCGGGTATGCTCTGCGAATCGCTGACGATGCTGCTTATCCTTTTGCTTGCCCGCGATCAAACGCTCGCCCAACACATTGTTGCTACCATTAGCTTCCCGATGATTGCGGGTACCGTCTGTATTGGCCTGATCATCCAACTGGTGCAGTACATCGATGATGAAAAAGAACATTTAGCCGCCCAGCAGGCTAAGCAAGCGTTAGATATTGCCAACCGCACTCTACCGTATTTTCGACGCGGAGAGGCGCGAGGTTTGACCAAAGCGTGCAGTATTATTCGTAAAGACACCGGTGCCGATGCCGTGGCTATTACCGATACCGCCGATGTTTTGGCGTATGTTGGCATTGGTGAGGAGCAATACATTGATGCCCATCACCAAATTAGCCGCCTTACTCAGCAAGCGGTAAGAACCGGTGAACAAATTATCAGCAATGATCTCAATGTGCATGATTTTCGCTCTTTGTTGATCATTCCGCTATGGGAAAATGGCGTGGTCACGGGAACCTTAAAGGTTTTTTATCGCCAGCCCCATCGTATTCGTCGCCCCATGCAGGAAATGGCGATTGGTTTATCACAATTGATTTCGACCCAAATGGAAGTTGCGCGGATACAAAACCTCAAAGAAATGGCGAGTAAGGCCGAATTTTCTGCCTTACAAAGTAAAATTAACCCTCATTTCTTGTTTAACGCCCTCAATGCGATCTCCAGCTTGATCCGCCTGCGTCCGGATGACGCCCGTGGCTTGATTGCCAATTTGGCCGACTTTATGCGTTACAATTTAGAGCGCACGCAGGATCTGATCCCCATTAGTGATGCCATTAAACAAGTCAAAGACTATGTCGCCATTGAGCAAGCACGTTTTGGTGACAAACTTACGATCCGCTTTGATATTGAAACGACCGACACCAATATTGCGCCCTTGCTGATGCAGCCACTGGTTGAAAATGCGATTCGCCATGGTTTTCAACCTTCTCGTCGTCCTTGTGATGTTATCATTGCGGTGCGCGAAATTGCGCAAGGAACGGAGATTAGCATCACAGATACCGGGGTCGGCATCGATCCTAATATTGTCGAGCAACTTTATCATGGCACCATCGACAGTCATCATATTGGCTTGATGAATGTGCATCAGCGTTTAATCATGCTCTATGGACAAGGCTTAACTGTTGAGCCACGCAATCCCGGCACACGTGTATCATTTGTGATTAACCATAAGGAGCCTTCATGCTTCGCGCTGTCATTGTCGAAGACGAATACTTAGCGCAAGAAGAGCTACGTTACTTAGTTGAAAAGCATAGTGATCTCGAGATCATCGAAAGCTTTGATGATGGGCTTGCAGCGCTAAAATACCTGCAGACCCATTCAGTGGACGTGCTGTTTTTAGATATCAATATCCCCTCGATTGATGGCATGTTACTCGCGCGGAGTTTACATGCCGATGCGCGCCCGCCCTTTGTGATTTTTACCACCGCTTACAAAGAGCATGCCGCAGATGCTTTTGAGCTTGAAGCGTTCGACTACTTGCTTAAGCCACTTAACGAAACACGGGTGAAAGGCGTACTCAATAAGCTTGCTCTCGCAGTAGCGCCAACCGATACCATCACCGATCAACGCCATACCTTACATTTGATGCGTGATAATCGGATCCGTATTACTGATACCGCCGACATTCTTTATGCCGCTGCCAACGAAAAGACCACCTTGGTGTATACGCCCGACGGTGAGTTCTATGTGCCCTATACCATCAGTGAGTTGATGGCACAATTGCCCGCTAACTTTTTCCGTTGCCACCGCTCTTATTGCATCAACTTAGATAAAGTTACCGAAATTGCACCCGGCTTAAACAGCACCTACCACGTTTTCCTCCCCGGCATTTCTGATCCTGTGTTGGTCAGTCGCGGTAATCTGAAAGCGTTTCGCGAACGGATGCAATTGTAATTCATGCCCTCTCGCTGCAGTTCATGCCCGCTAACTGCAGCTCATTTTATCTTTTTCACCTACTCTTGATGTGGGGATTCAGGGTCATATCTTGGGGGTGTTCTCAATAGATAAAACCCTGGAGCGTTACCATGAACGCACGTTTATCCCCCGGCATCAAAACCCTTATCGGCACCGTATTGGCCCAGTTTGCACTTGGCTCTGTGTATACGTGGAGCCTGTTTAATGCCCCCCTTGCAGCCCAGCTTGACGAGCCAGTCAGCCAAGTGGCCTTCACCTTTGGCATTATGACACTGGCATTGGCCCTGGCTTCTTCCGTCTCGGGCCATCTACAAGCACGATTCGGTGTCCGCCGCGTGACCATTGGCGCAGGCATACTGCTTGGCGCCAGTCTCGCGCTAACCTCGGTGGTCAGCCAACTATGGCTACTTTACCTTACCGCCGGCCTTCTGATTGGTTTAGCAGATGGTACTGGCTACCTCATGACGCTCTCCAATTGCGTACGCTTTTTTCCCAAAAACAAAGGGCTTGCCTCAGCCTGTGCTATTGGCGCTTATGGTTTAGGCAGCTTAGGTTTTAAATACATTAATCTGTACTTTTTAGCTGCAGGCGGCGCAGCACTAAGTTTTCAAATGTGGGCGGTTCTGGCCTGTGTGATGGTCGTGATTGGCGGCGCACTGATGCACGATGCACCACAGCAAAAAGCCGCCACAAACGCATCTGAGGCCGATGCGCCTGCTGATTACACCCTTTCTCAATGTTTTAAAACCCCGCAATTTTGGTTACTTGCCACGGTATTTGTCACGATTTGTATGAGTGGGCTTTATGTCATTGGCGTCGCTAAAGATGTGGGTGAACTTTATGTCCACCTTGATGCTGCCACCGCTGCGGAAGCGGTTGCCATTATCGCACTGGCAAATCTAGGCGGCCGTCTGGTACTGGGGGTGTTGTCTGATCGCATGGCGCGCAGCAAAGTGGTTGGCTTGGCACTCCTCGTCTGCGCGGCAGGCGTGGGTATGCTCCGCTTTATGCCACTGGACCAATACAGCTTCTATTTATCGGTTGCTTGTGTCGCGTTCAGTTTTGGCGGAGCAATTACCGTATTCCCCACCTTGATGAGCGACTATTTTGGCATGAACCACCTCAGCCAAAACTATGGTTTTATGTACCTGGGCTTTGGTGTCGGTAGCTTTATGGGCTCTGTCATTGCGGCGCTATTTGGCGGTTTTGTTGCCGCGTTTAGTGTGATGCTGGTAATGATCACTATATCCTTGTGTATTGCATTCACTATTCACTCGCCCAAGCACAATCAAGAGAAGATTAAGCATCATTGGCAGTTGGAGTCATCGACCAGCTAAGCATTGTTATACACTTTCCCCTCGTCTTAGCAATAATACGAGGGGCTCTTGTTTGTAATCGACACACCAAAAATAAAATGTGACAGCGTCACATAAAGTGGTCCAGTTTACACTGTAAACCCCGTAATATCGGCGCTTGTTGATAAGTCTATCCCTAAATACTGAATAACATCTCAATACATTAACAACACTATTGATTTTTGTGGTGTACTCGCCTAATTTAAAGCCTCGGCGTCGGGCCTTCCTCTTTTCTTGCTAGGTATTAAATGACACGGACGCGATTTGTTACGCTTCACAGCAAAGCAGCACTTATTTTTATCCTAGGGTTACTTGCCATTATTTTCAGTAGCCTTTTATTGACTCGCTATTTTTTCCTCTTCGGTATTGACCACCTAGAAGACATAGAAATCACGCGCGCAAATCAGCAAGCCAAAGCGGTGATTCAGCGTGTCATCGATAATCAAGTTGAATATGCAATTGATTGGGCCTATTGGGATGATACTTACGCGCTACTTACAACAGGTAATAATCGCTATGCGCAGAGGAATCTAAGCGACGAGACATTACTCGCACTCAGTTTAGATATGATGGGATTTGCCGACTTAAGTGGTGAGGTAGTCGAAGCAAAAGTACTGGAAGATGCGGGCAACAAGTCGATTATTGATGCAATATATCGCTCCCCTGCCGTCACAGCCCATATTCATCAACCCATTCCTGATAAAGAGCTGACTCCTTTCGCTGGTTTACTCCAGCTTAGAGGCCGCATATGGGTGATCAGTGTCAACCCAGTCCGAGACAGTGCGGGCACTGCACCGGTCGTCGGCTGGATGGTTTGGGGGCAAGCACTGACGGGTCACTTTCCCTCCGACTACGATAACATATTAGCGGGCAACAACCGTCTCGTTAACAAGGGGGATACAACAGGAGAAGGGAGCGTTGAACGCATTGTTCGTACTGACAATAAGATAACCCGCTATACCCCCTTATATGATTTGAGCAACCGCCCCATTGCGGCCTTAGAAACCACCGAATCTCGCCATTACTATCAAAAGGGAAAGCAAGTATTTCAATATCTTATCTTAGCTTTACTGGCGATGACCTCATTTATCGCTTTTGTGGTTTATCTGCTTTATCGACACAATATTGCTAGACAATTTATCTCTTTTGAGAAAAATGTGAACGCTCTGCTCGGTAACACAGCTCCTATCACAGCGCCCAAAGATATGTTTACCCGCATTACTGAACAAATCGAGGCAATGGCGAGCACGTCCTCTTACGCCGAACAACAACTTAAAGAAACACTGTCTAAATTTGAAGCGCTGTACCATAGCCAACATCTAGGCATGATACTTTTAGAAAATAACCAGATTGTCGACGTGAATCAGGCACTACTTAATTTGCTTGGTCATCAACGCACACAGCTTATCGATGCCCCACTCGATATCCTATTAAATAACAAAGATGGCACACTGTCTGATCTGAATGCCTTCCAACAACAAGACGAGCAGGATGTTACTCACTTTGAAACTAACCTACGCAGTGTCACTGGGCAAACTATCTCTTGCAATGTAGAAGCGATGCGGCTAGACAATCAGACGTCTCAAACTGTGATGCTGGCGGTGAAAGATATTAGCCAGCAAAAACGACAAGCCGCTTTAATAGAAACACTATCACACCATGACACCCTGTCTGGTTTACTTAATCGGCCCTCGACAACTAAAGCCTTAAATCAAGCGCTCACGGACAAAAAGGCCATTATCACCCTCTACATAATTGCCACACGTCTTCGTGAAATTTACGAGATATATGGGCATCAAGCCTATGACAATGCGGTAAAGCATATCGCTGATGCTTTGAAGCAACAGTTTCCGCAAGCGGAAATCGGTAGGCTAAGCGAAAATGAGTTTATCGTTTTTACTGATCAAATAGAGGAGGAGCAATTTATTCCTCGCGCGAATACCGTGCTAAAAGTCAGTGCAAGTCATCTAGCTGAGACGACTGCAGACTTTGATATCGGCCTTAACGCCGCAATGATAGGGCCTGAGTTCGCGTTTACCCATTTTGAACCCCTCGTCCACTGTGGTTTCTACGCGATAGAGCAACAGTTGGTACCCAAGCACAATGTGACGATTGTTGATGAAGAGATTGTGCAAGCTGCCAATGAGACATTAACAATTAATCGAAACCTGATCACTGCACTGAAAAACGAAGAGTTTACTGCTTTCTTCCAGCCCATCGTTAACGCGACATCGAATCAAGTGATCGGTTTTGAAGCATTGGCGCGTTGGCATCATCCCGATTTGGGGATGATATCGCCAGGGGTTTTTATTCCGTTGGCCGAAAAACACAAATTAATTATTGAGCTCGACGAACTGGTGTTAGAAAAAGCCTGCGCATTTTTACAAACCATACAAAGGTATTGGAGTAAAAAATCGCAGCACCGTCTCACCATTCATGTCAACCTCTCTAGTCCTCACTTTGGCGCAAGTGCGCTGATTAATAACTTGCAGCGACTCATTAAGCTGTACCAACTTTCGCCAGGACAGCTGGTGCTGGAAGTTACCGAAAGTATTCTACTCGGTGCCGACCAGGAGACAATTGAACGGATGCATGCCCTCAAAGCGTTAGGCGTCCAGCTAGCCTTAGATGACTTCGGTACCGGCTATTCATCGTTTAGCTCGCTGTGTAATTTTCCGCTCGATATCGTCAAATTGGATAAATCGTATATGAGCGAAATTGAAACCAATGAAAAGGCCAAAACCTTAGTCCGCAGTATTATCAACATGGCTCAAGAGCTGGGCATGACCACCGTTGCTGAAGGCGTCGAAACCGCGTCTCAATTGCGCATTCTCAACGTCTGGCGTGTCGATGAAATTCAAGGGTTCTACCACTTTAAACCAATGAGTGCAGAGCAGGCATTAAACACCTTTGGTGAAAATGGTTAATTGTAAGAGCGAGAGTAAACCCTATTTAAAAGCTATACTACTCGGCCGCTTTCTCTTCTTCTTGCTGATAAACAGGGTGTTTATACTGATCTTTCAGCCTTTTTATCTTTACGAACTCGATACTAGGGAAGAGTGAACGTAATGTAGCAAGCAGTTCTTGCTTTTGGTCGAGTGTCGTGGTGAATACATTCCCACCATAAGCATGCACATCCTGCTCTGCAGCTTCAAGTGACAGCACCCCATCATTCTCT
>NZ_MUFR01000054.1:0-14527 GCF_001996185.1 Salinivibrio costicola subsp. alcaliphilus | reverse complement strand
GCTTCATTACCGGTGTACGAGAGCATCAACGACGATTGCTGAAATTGTTGGGTCAGTTATACGAAGCGGTTTATTCCTAAATTAGGTGCGGAAACTCGGCTATTATCATTCTTTCCTTGGATAGGTGCAATTGTATACCTCTCCATGAAATTGAAAAAAAATAAGTATGAGTTAATACTGAAAATCTCTCTATCTGCTCCGAAATCATTTTCTACAAGATCTAGGATGATGATGGAAAGTAACCTATCGTGGATTGCTGCAAGCTGCTTCCCGTTTTATTGGTTTGGAAAAGCAATGTTAAAATATGCTTGGCGTATTCCAGAGTCGGAAATTAATAACTGGAAAAAAAGCATCCTAGATATTTTTGGGTCATGGCGAGTGTGGTATAAGTTAATTGCTTTTTTTGGTAACATAATTTTTACCAGCTTAATCGTGTTTTCCATTTTTTTCTGGGGGCGGTGAGTGCTCTCAAGGGTGCATTTTCGAAACGTCAGGTATTCAGCAATGATTAAATGGACAGCCCTTTTATCTTTTTTACTATTGATTCCCTTAAGCGGGTGTGAGCCTGAACCTTATACAGCTGAGGTCGGGTTTACGAATGGCAGCACCTCCGGCGAACACGGTGTAAAAAAAATGGTAATCACCACCCAATCAGGCGGAAAGGCTAATTTTGCCATGGGGGCCGTCAGTGGCTATCCGGGTGCCCACTCGTCCGGTGGACGCATGGATGCGCCCGCTTACATTGAGGGGAGCTGGGCTCAAGGATGGGAATACCCTTTCAAGTCATATCACCGAATATCTGCACCTATTCCAGATAATGCCGAAGCCAAAATGAAAACAATGGATAATTATTACCAAAATCTCGATCGTGACTATGGTTCGATGGAGGTGATTGTTGATGGCCCGAGAGTGCGGGTATTCTATTCAAAATCGTGCGTTGATATGTACGATGATTGTACGCCTAAACAGGGAGCCGATCCAAACGGGTGGGTCGTTCGTTCACCTAAAAACCAGACTGACGTAGTTGTGCTCTTTGATGGCCAAGGTGAGTCCTCCCCAATTCCTTTCCCAAACACCTTTTTTGCCGATTTGGAAAAGCGTAAAAAAGCGAGTGAGTCTGTAGTGGCCAAATTCACTATGCCACTACAGTCTGAGTAGGGGAAGAGGTGACACAAGCCCCGGTAAGATGTCAACAATGATGTGCTATGCCAACGGGCGCCTGTCATGATCGGGGTTAATCTTTGGCTTTGATGTCGGATGGCGCGCAGCGCAAATCACACCAAACTTGCGCGATCGAGAAGGCGCTTATGCCGACCTACGCCTGGTTTATATATCGGTGGTCCCATTGGCTACGATTGCTCGTTCCCACGCTCCTGCGTGGGAATGCATACAATGACAAAATTTATACATCGATGGTGCCATTGGCGTAGGTGACACAAGCCCCGGTAAGATGTCAACAATGATGTGCTATGCCAACGGGCGCCAGTTGCACTGCGCCTGTCACGATCGGTGCCAAATTTACCACCAATGTCGGATGGCGCGCAGCGCAAATCACACCAAGCTTGCGCGATCGAGAAGGCGCTTATGCCGACCTACGCCCGATTTATATATCAGTGGTCATATTTAATTTCGATGATCCCATTGGCGTAGGTGACACAAGCCCCAGCAAAATGTTGGATAAGAGCACATTGTCAACGGGCGCCTGTCACGATCGGTGCCAATTTTGACCACGATGTCGGATGGCGCGCGGCGGAAATCACAGCAAGCTTGCGCGATCGAGAAGGCGCTTATGCCGACCTACGCGATATTCGGGATTTTTGAATACAGAACGCTTCGCTTACGGAGTACAGAAGAGAGCAGAAAGCAGTTCCTAGGACCTAGGAACTTTATCTACCAGAGCTGGCACGATACGCTTTTCCGTATTCCGTATCCCGCGCTCCGTCAATTCGACTGGATATACATCCAGTTATTCTTTATCCTTGAGGGAAAGTAACAAACAGAGAATCGATTGTGATAGGCCGATTACACGGAACCCTGATAGAAAAGCAGCCGCCGGAGATTTTAATTGACGTGAACGGCGTCGGTTACGAAGTGAGCATGCCAATGAACTGTCTATATCAACTGCCGGACGTGGGTGAGACGGCCACTGTGTATACCCACTTTGTGGTCCGTGAAGACGCGCAATTACTCTATGGCTTTAGTGGTAAACGCGAGCGTGCGTTGTTTCGTGAAGTGATCAAAGCCAATGGCGTGGGGCCTAAGCTCGGATTAGCGATTCTATCGGGTATGACGGCCAATCATTTTGTCGACAGTGTTGAGCATAACGATGTGTCTACCTTGGTGAAAATCCCCGGGGTAGGGAAGAAAACGGCGGAACGTTTGGTGATTGAAATGCGCGACCGGCTTAAAAACTGGGAAGCATTCGATCTCTTTACGCCGCATACGGATGCAGCAACTGGCGAGAGGGCGGCCATTCGTCCGGCACCGAGCACGGTCTCGACGGCGGCAGACGAAGCGGTGAGTGCCCTGGTCGCCTTGGGCTACAAAGCGGCACAAGCAGAGAAAGTGGTAAAACAAATTGCAACCGATGACATGAGCAGTGAAGATGTGATCCGTCACGCGCTGCGCTCGATGGTGTAACCCATGATAGAAGCTGATCGTTTAATCTCGGCGCAAACCACCCCTGATCGTGAAGACGAGGTGATTGACCGCGCGATACGCCCCAAGTTATTAGATGACTACCAAGGCCAAGATCACGTGCGTGGGCAAATGGAAATTTTTATCCATGCTGCACGCAAACGCCAAGAAGCCCTAGATCACCTGTTGATTTTTGGCCCGCCCGGTTTAGGTAAAACCACCCTGGCGAATATTGTTGCCAACGAAATGGACGTTAGCATTCGCACCACTTCAGGCCCCGTGCTGGAAAAAGCCGGTGATCTCGCCGCCTTGCTCACCAATCTTGAGCCTCATGATGTGCTGTTTATCGATGAAATTCATCGCCTAAGCCCGGTGGTGGAAGAAGTCTTGTATCCCGCCATGGAAGATTACCAACTGGATATTATGATTGGTGAAGGGCCAGCCGCCCGCTCGATTAAAATTGACTTGCCACCGTTTACCCTGATTGGCGCTACCACCCGTGCAGGCTCACTGACATCGCCCCTGCGTGACCGTTTTGGTATTACCCAGCGTTTGGAATATTACAACGTGCGTGATTTAACCGGGATTGTAAAACGCAGTGCGCATTGCTTGGCGCTGTCGATGGAAGACGAAGGGGCCGAGGAAGTGGCGCGTCGTTCACGTGGTACCCCACGGATTGCCAACCGTTTACTCCGCCGTGTGCGCGACTTTGCCGAAGTAAAAGGCAGTGGTCACATCTGTCCCGATATCGCCCAGCGCGCACTGGATATGCTGGACGTTGACAGCCAAGGGTTTGACTACATGGATCGCAAACTGCTCAACGCCATTATTGAAAAATTCGATGGGGGGCCGGTCGGCTTAGATAACTTGGCCGCGGCGATTGGTGAAGAAAAAGACACCATTGAAGATGTGATTGAGCCTTATCTGATCCAGCAAGGCTATTTACAACGCACCCCGCGTGGCCGAATTGCCAGCCAGCGCGCCTATCTGCATTTTGGCTTTGATGTGCCCAAGGTGTGACAAAAACCGGCCGAAAGCTTAACTGAGATCAAGACATTTTTTACCAAAACCGCCCCATTGACCGCCAATCAATGGGGTTTTTTGATCTAGATTAAGGTTATGTAGCACGTGACCCCTTATCGTTACTCCCATCTGCTGACAGTTACAGCCAACCAGAGTGAGATGTGGCTTTGAATTACAGCTAATAATCACTTGGTTTCTTTGTGGTTAATCACAATTTTACACCTCGATGTCGATGCTTTGTTGTTTTTGCAACTGACTCGACAAACTCGGGAAAAGGCGATTAACGCACATAAGTTACGTCTGTAATATTAGTTATAACTTAATTAGAATATATTTAACTATTAAGTAACTTGAGTGTTTCAAGCGTGTAACATGCAAGCAGTGACTTGAGAAAGTGTAGCGCTTTCCCCGCACCGGCCAGCGGTTTGGTGGCCATGCAGGGTGAGAAAGTAAAACGAGCGATACAACTGTATCGGCACCGAAAGCGGTGTAAAGGAGTGACCATGATTACCGATATCGTCGATTTATCGCGGCTGCAGTTTGCGCTGACCGCGATGTATCACTTCCTGTTTGTTCCCCTAACGCTAGGTTTGGCATTTTTGCTGGCCATCATGGAATCGTTATACGTGATGACCGACAAGCAAATCTACAAAGACATGACCAAGTTTTGGGGTAAACTCTTTGGGATTAACTTTGCGCTCGGTGTGGCAACCGGCCTCACCATGGAGTTTCAATTCGGGACCAACTGGGCCTACTATTCCCACTATGTCGGGGATATTTTTGGCGCGCCGCTTGCCATTGAAGGGTTGATGGCCTTCTTCCTTGAATCCACCTTTGTGGGCTTATTCTTCTTTGGTTGGGATCGTCTCAGTAAACGTCAGCATTTGGTCACCACTTGGCTGGTGGCGTTAGGCTCTAACTTTTCCGCGCTTTGGATCCTGGTCGCAAACGGCTGGATGCAAAACCCAGTGGGCTCGGAGTTCAACTTCGAAACCATGCGTATGGAAATGGTGAGCTTTGCCGATGTGGTCTTCAACCCGGTAGCACAAGTCAAATTTGTTCACACCGTCGCGGCAGGCTACACCACTGGGGCAATGTTCGTGCTCGGTATCAGTGCCTACTACCTACTGAAAGGGCGTGATCTCGCCTTCGCACGTCGCTCGTTTGCAATTGCTGCCTCCTTTGGTATGGCCGCGATCGTCTCGGTCATTATTCTGGGTGATGAATCCGGTTATGAGCTGGGCGATGTGCAAAAGGTCAAATTGGCGGCGATTGAGGCCGAATGGCAAACCGAGGAAGCGCCAGCAGCCTTCACCGTGGTGGGCCTTCCTAATCAAGACACCATGCAAACCGATTATGCGATCAAAATCCCGTATGCGATGGGGATCATTGCCACGCGCTCATTGGATAAAGAAGTGACAGGCTTAACCGATTTGATTGCTGAGCACGAAACCCGTATCCGTAACGGGATGCAGGCGTACGCATTGCTAGAAAAATTGCGTGCCGGCGAGACATCGTCTGAAACTAAAGCCGCCTTTAATGAAGTGAAAAATGACCTCGGTTATGGTCTGCTGCTCAAGCCTTATACCGATAAAGTGGTTGATGCCACCGAAGGGCAAATTCAGCAAGCGGCACAAGACTCTATTCCACACGTGGCACCGTTGTTCTGGAGCTTCAGGATCATGGTGGCCTGTGGCTTTGCGATGCTGTTTATCTTTGGCATGAGCTTCTGGCAAACCTGCCGTCAACGTATTGATCAAAAACCTTGGCTACTCAAACTGGCACTTATTGGTATTCCGCTGCCTTGGATTGCCTGTGAAGCGGGCTGGTTTGTTGCCGAATATGGTCGTCAGCCTTGGGCTGTGGGTGAGATTTTACCAGTGCATATGGCCGCCTCTAACCTCGCTGCAGGCGATATCATCTTCTCGATGGTGGCGATTTGTTCGCTCTACACCGTCTTTCTCGTCGCCGAGCTTTATCTGATGTTCAAGTTTGCGCGCTTGGGGCCAAGTAGCCTCAAAACCGGCCGCTACCACTTTGAACAAAAAGGCAATCCAGAAGCGGATTTCAGCCGCCAGATTGAAGCATAAGGAGAGATAGCATGTTTGATTATGAAATGTTACGGCTGATCTGGTGGGCGCTTATTGGGGTGCTACTGATTGGCTTTACCGTCACCGATGGCTTTGACATGGGGGTGGGCGCCTTGCTCACCCTGATCGGCAAAACGGATAGTGAACGGCGGGTGATGATTAACTCAGTCGCCCCGCACTGGGAAGGCAACCAAGTTTGGCTAGTCACCGCGGGTGGGGCATTATTCGCTGCCTGGCCGCTGGTTTATGCAGTATCATTCTCTGGGTTTTATATCGCGATGGTGCTCACACTGGCGGCGTTATTTTTCCGTCCCATGGGCTTTGACTACCGCTCAAAAATTGATGATAAGCGCTGGCGCACTGCCTGGGACTGGGGCCTGGTTGCCGGTGGTTTTATACCGCCTGTGATTTTCGGTGTCGCCTTTGGCAACTTGCTGCAAGGCGTACCATTTCAGTTAAGCGAGCTGTTGATCCCAACCTACACCGGTGGCTTTTTCGCACTGCTTAATCCATTCGCACTGGTGTGTGGCCTTGTGAGTCTGTTTATGGTGGTGCTGCAAGGGGCAACCTGGCTGCAAATGAAAACCACCGATGCGCTGCATGTACGGGCACGCAATGTGGCGCAACTGTGTGCGCTACTGACCACTGTCTTGTTCGTGGCAGCGGGCTTTTGGGTACAAAACCTGGAAGGCTTTGTGGTGGTCAGTGAAGCGGCGAATCAAGCGGCGTCTAACCCACTGGCGAAAGAGGTGGCGGTGCAAAGCGGCGCGTGGATGCACAACTACCAAGCGATGCCAATCCTTTGGTTAGCTCCCATTGTCGGTGCGGTGATGCCACTATTGGCACTGCTGGCGTCTCGAGTTGAACGTGGTGGCTGGGCCTTCTTGTTCTCGAGCTTGGCTATTGCTGGGGTAATTTTGACCGCGGGTATCGCGATGTTCCCCTTTGTAATGCCATCGAGCACCTTCCCAAGTCATAGTTTGACCATGTGGGATGCCACCTCGAGCGAACTGACATTATCGATTATGACTATCGTCGCTGCGATTTTTGTGCCGATTATCTTGGCTTACACCTTGTGGTGCTACATTAAGATGTTCGGCCGCTTAGATGCGCAATATATTGAAGACAACAAACATTCACTGTACTAAGTAAGGAGCCTGCATATGTGGTATTTCACGTGGATTCTCGGTGTGCTGCTGGCATGCGCCTTCGGGATCATCAATGCGTTATGGTTGGAGCATACCGAAGCCATGGATCACGATAATGAGTGATCGCCAACCCGCTCCGTTAGGCCAGGATTTTTCTGGCCTTTGGCGGCTGCTCTCATTGGCCAGTGCATTATGCTGGGGGGGCCAAGTAATGTGGGCGCCTGAAGCCTTCGCGCAGCGCATGGGCGGCGTCACGTTCCTCATGGGCGTGGGCCTACTTTACGCCACCTGCTTGGGCGTGATTCACGCTGTCGGCTTTACAGCGCAAGGAAAATGGAGCCGCTGGCTTACTTGGCCGCCATTAGGGTGGGGCGTGTCTCTTCTTTTGCTCGCCTTGATGTGGCTACGCTAGTTGAGCCAAACGCTCGGTGAGCAAGCGCAAAGTGACAAACGAATGACAAAAGCACCCAAGTGGTGCTTTTTTCATCACTGGCTGCGGAGTCTTTTTGTGTTTTTTGCGGCATATCACTTCTTGCGCCCGTCATGGGCCACCAATGCAGCGACTGCGCGGCTTCAGCATTTCTATACATCGACAACTTAGGTATAGTAATTGCCTATCGCTGAACCTATATGGATACAGTCATGACTGAATCAACGCCGTTTCGTTGGCCCGTACGTGTTTATTATGAAGACACAGACGCCGGCGGGGTGGTTTATCACGCCAATTACCTCAAGTACTTTGAGCGTGCGCGCACTGAACTGTTACGCCAAATCGGTGTCAATCAACAGGCCTTGTTTGCCGAACACTATGCGTTTGTGGTGCGCCACATGGATATCGACTTTCACCGCGGTGCACGGCTGGATGATGCCCTTGATGTTGTCACCACAGTGTCAGCCATGGGGCGCGCCAGCATGACGTTTTGTCAACACTTGGTGAATTCTGATCAAAAAGCATTGTGTGTGGCAACGGTTAAGATAGCCTGTGTCGACCCAACCACCATGAAACCCAAATCGATTCCAACACAGATTAAATCGGAGATGATGACGTGACCGCTGAACTTTCCATTCTCGACCTGTTTTTACAAGCAAGCCTGCTTGTTAAGGGAGTGATGCTGATATTACTGGGTATGTCAGTGATGTCTTGGGCCATGATCATCAAGCGCTCAAAAGTGATGCAGCAAGCCTTTAGCCGAGCGGAGCGATTTGAAGACCGATTCTGGTCGGGGATCGATCTCTCGCAACTCTTTCAAGAAGTGCAGGCCCGCAAGGATCACCTCACCGGTAGCGAGAAAATCTTTTACGCCGGATTCAAAGAATTTGCCCGCCTGCATCGCAGTAACGACAAAGTGCCTGATGCCGTGATGGAAGGCACGTCACGAGCGATGCGTGTTTCCCTGTCTAAACAAGTTGAAGAACTTGAAACCCACTTACCGTTTTTGGCCACCGTGGGCTCAATTAGCCCCTACATCGGCCTATTTGGCACCGTGTGGGGCATTATGCATGCCTTTATCGCCCTGGGTGCGGTGAAACAAGCCACATTGGCGATGGTTGCGCCCGGGATTGCTGAAGCCTTGGTCGCGACAGCCATGGGCCTATTTGCAGCGATCCCTGCCGTCATGGCTTACAACCGTTTGACAGCCAAAGTGAGCAAGCTTGAACACAACTACATGAACTTTATGGAAGAATTTTCTAGCATTCTTCACCGTCAAGCGTTTGCGGCAACCCAGGAGTAATCCATGGCGTATCAACCAAAACGACGCAAAATGACGGCGGAAATCAATGTGGTGCCCTACATTGACGTGATGCTGGTATTGCTGATTATCTTTATGGTCACCGCGCCGTTTGTGACCCAAGGCGTCGATGTCGATTTACCACAGACCACGCAGGCCAAAACAGCGGCAGAGTTGGCGGAAGAAGAAGATAGCGGCGCGTTCATCATTGTGGAAGTAGACCAAGACGGCCAGCTCGGGCTCAGTGTCAACAATGGTGATATGACCCGAGGGCTAAGCCTAGAAGAAATCTTGGTGCGGGTGAAAGCCGAACTTCAGCTTAATCCTAAATCCCCCGTCTTAGTCGGCGGTGATGGCCGCGTCCCCTATTCAGAAATCATCCTAACGCTTGATGCATTAAACCAAGCCGGCGTGTCGTCGGTGGGCTTAATGACAGAGCCATATGAGTCGTAGGTGAGGATGATGAACGAGCCAAACCATCGCGATCAGGCGACCAAAAGCAAGAAAAAAGACTCACTGGTGCCAGCGCTTGCCATTTCCGGCGGGCTGCACGTGTTGTTGGTGATTGTGCTGTTATGGGGGGCAGATTTCACCTCAGACGCCAAGCCAACCCCGAAAGCTGGGCGCTCCATTGAAGCCACCGTGATTGATCCGGCCGTGGTGAATGCGCAGGCAAAAAAAATTCGCGCGCAGCGCGATCAAGCCAAACGCGAAGAAGCCGAGCGGTTAAAGCGATTAGAGCAGCAAGCGAAACGCCTTGAGCAACAACGCGAGCAAGAAGAACAGCGCCTTCGCGACGTGAAGCGGAAAAAGCTCGAAGCGGAACGTCAAGCACGAGAAGAGCAAAAGCGGATTGCCGAAGAGCAAGCCAAGGCCAAAGAACAAGCACGCCTTGCTAAACAACAGGCGGAACAAGCCGAACGCGAGCGTCAGCGCAAGTTAGAACAACAACGGAAAGCGGAATTGGCGGCAGAAAAAGCGGAGAAAGCGCGGCAAGAAAAACTGGCGGCTGAACGCAAAGCCGAAGCTGAACGCCAACGCAAGCTTGAGGCAAAGCGCAAAGCCGAAGAGCAAGCGTTAAAAGAGGCAGAGCAGGCGCGCAAAGAAGCCGAACAAGCGAGAAAAGAGGCCGAGCGCCGGGCGCAAGAAGCCAAACGGCAACAGCAAGAGCAAGAAGCGGCGCTTAATGATTTGTTTTCGGGGCTAGAATCGGAAGCCAGCCAACGGCAAAGCGCGCGCGGACAGTTTGTAGACGACGAAGTGGCGCGATACGGCGCCATTTTTACGCAAATGATCCAACAAAGACTGATTGTTGATGATGGCTTAAGTGGCCAAGAGTGTGTGGTCAATATGCGCTTGTCACCTACCGGCCTATTGCTTAATGTGGAACAAAAAGCGGGCAACTCGCGATTGTGTCGGGCAACAAAAACCGCGGTCGCGTCCGTATCACAATTTCCAATGCCAGACGATGGCGATATTATTGCTAAGTTACGTGATATCGAGTTAACCGTTCGACCTAACTAACCGACAGGATAAAAAACATGATGGAAGTGAGCCCCTGTGGTGGCACAAACCATGTCACAAACACGCGTCAGGATCGTTTACGGACGTGGCAAGTTGCCGCCGTTGTAATGCTGTTGGCCTGTTTGTCGTTACTCACGCAACCGGCACACGCTGCGCTTAAGTTGGTGATCACCGAAGGGGTGAACACAGCCAGGCCCATTGGCGTGATCCCCTTCCAATGGAAAGGGCAAGGCGAGATGCCTGAAGATATTGCCGGTGTAGTGGGATCCGATTTACGTCGCAGCGGTAAATTTAACCCATTATCTGTCAGTGACATGCCGCAAACGCCTTACAAAGATGCCGATGTCGATTACAACGCTTGGACCTCTCTCGGGGTGGATGCCGTGGTCACTGGCACCGTGACGCCCACGTCAGACGGCCGTTACCAAATTGATTACCAACTGATTGATATTGTGCGTGGCCAGCTCACGGGCGGCGACAGTAAAGGCCTAGGCGCCGATGGCCAGCTGGTACAAACCGATGACCACTTACTGGTGAACAACCGCGCCACGGTCAAAGAAAGCGATCTGCGCCGTTATTCGCATCGCATTGCCAATATTGTGTATGAACAGCTCACCGGCGAAAAAGGAGCCTTCTTGACCCGTATCGCCTATGTGGTGATCGATAAAGAGAACGACTACCCCTACCAACTGCGCTTATCGGATTACGATGGCTATAACGAACGCTTGATCTTGCGCTCTAAACAGCCATTGATGTCACCGTCGTGGTCACCGGATGGTCGCCAACTGGCATATGTCAGCTTTGAAAATGGCCAAGCCGAAATCTTTGTCATGGATATTTACACCGGTGAGCGCGAGAAGATTTCGTCTTATCCGCGTCACAATGGTTCGCCTCAGTTCTCGCCCGATGGCAGCAAGCTGGCCATGGTGCTGTCCAAAACCGGTAGCCTGCAGCTTTATATCTTCGATTTGAAGAGCAAAAAACTGACCCAAATTACCCATGGTCGTGCCAATAGCACCGAGCCATTTTGGGATCCCGATGGTAACTCGCTCATCTACACCTCGGACCGGGGTGGCAAACCACAGATTTATCGCGTAAATTTAGATGATGGAACCAGCCGACGGATCACGTGGGAAGGCAATCAAAATATGGGAGGGCAACTGACTCCTGATGGCCGCCACTTGATCATGGTAAATCAATCCGCGTCTGGCTATAACATTGCAAAACAAGACTTAAACAGCGGGGCGGTGCAAATCCTAACCAAAACCTTGTTGGATGAGTCGCCAAGTATTGCGCCAAATGGCAGCATGGTGATTTACAGCTCGGTATATGGACGTAAGAATGTGTTGTCACTCGTCTCAATCGACGGCCGCTTTAAAGCGCGGTTACCGGCAACCAACGGGCGCGTGCGTGCACCAGCCTGGTCACCTTACCTGTAGTTTTTTAATTTTAAACAACGTGCGCTAACTTTCTAGAAAAGGAAAATAGAATGCAAATCAATAAAGTACTGAAAGGTCTGGCGGTGGCACTGCCAATGTTAACTCTGGCTGCGTGTAGCTCACACGATAGCTCAACCGGCAGTGATGCTGGTCAATCAACCAACCAAAACGGCACTACCGTGGTATCACCGGTTGACGGCCAAGGCTCAATGACTGAGCAACAAATCCGTAACCAAGAGCTGCGTCAGTCGCAAACCGTTTACTTCAACTTTGACGACTCATCAGTACTACCACAATACGAAGACATGCTGGATGCGCACGCGACTTACCTGCGTGACAACCCAGCGATGGAAGTAGTCGTTGAAGGCCATGCTGACGAGCGCGGTACCCCAGAGTACAACATCGCACTGGGCGAGCGCCGTGCTGAAGCTGTGTCTAAATACCTGCAAGCGCTTGGTGTGCCAGCAAGCCAAATTTCTATCGTGAGCTATGGCGAAGAAAAACCGCTGGTACTTGGCCAAAGCGAAGACGCTTACGCCAAAAACCGTCGTTCGGTATTAGTGTACTAATCCAGCCGATAGGTAGTGGAAACGAGTATGAAAATAAACAGTAACTCTGTGCGAACCCTCGCGCTGGCGTTACTGGTGAGTGTGGCAGCCCCCGCGGCTGCCACATCTGCTCCGGTGACAGAAGTAGGGGCGGGTGGCTCTGCCGTTGATCGTCTAGAACGCATGCTACAAGCGCGCAACCAAATGCAGCTTGACATGCAACGCCAACTTGATCAAATGGCGCAAGAGCTAAGCACGTTACGTGGCAGTGTTGAGCGTAACAGCTACGACATCAAACAAATGGTAGAACGCCAACGCGATCTCTATCGCGAGGTTGATACGCTAAGAACCACCAAACAGACACCTGAAAAGTCTAAAGACGAAAAAGAGCAGACCATAGAGGGAAGTGCGGTTCGCTTTACGGATGATAAAAGCGAAAACGCCGCGTATGAAGCTGCCGTCAACCTGATCTTGAAAGAGAAAGACTACCAAGGGGCGACCAAAGCGTTTAACGCTTTCCTTTCACAATACCCAGAGTCGGTATACACAGCAAACGCCCACTATTGGCTCGGCCAGCTTTATTTTTCTAAAAGTGAATTTGAGCAGGCAAACCAAGAGTTTACGGCAGTTAGCAAGTTTAAAGACTCCAACAAACGCGCCGACGCATTGCTCAAACTCGGCCTGATTGCGCAAAAACAAGGTAACGGCGACCAAGCCGATCAATACTTCCAGCAAGTGATTGATACCTACCCAGACTCAACCAGCGCCAAACAAGCCAAAAATGCGATGTAGGACGATGGTGCCATCGGCAACGGTGGTTCCATTGGCAACGATGACATAAGGCGTTAATACTTAACCTCGATGATCCCATTGGCGTAGGTGACACAAGCCCCTATACGGTGTTGGATAGGGGCACATTGCCAACGGGCGCCTGTCACGATTGGGGTTAATTTTTGGCTTTGATGTCGGAGGCGCCGTGCAACGGGCGCGCGAGTTACACCGAGGCTTAAGGTTGACATCGTCCCAGCGCTTGTCCGATCTACGCGTTATTTTAACGTCGATGAAGGTATTGATTCCGTGCCACGGCGCTTTTCCGGTCTGCGTGCTAATTTGTTTCTCCCCCCACTCGCGTTATACTACCCGGACTGGAAGCCCCGGACTGGAAGTAAGCATGAGTAATCCCATGAGCCAAGTGATTGAAACGTCGCAAAGGGTCTATCCCTTTCCGCCGAAACCGATGGCATTGAGTGACGAAGAGAAAAAACAACACGTTGCACGCATCAAACAACTATTAAAACAAAAAGACGCGGTACTTGTTGCTCACTATTACACGGACCCAGAGATCCAAGCCCTCGCCGAAGAAACCGGCGGGTGCGTGGCCGACTCGTTAGAAATGGCCCGTTTTGGCAATCAACACCCAGCCAAAACCCTGATTGTGGCCGGTGTACGCTTTATGGGGGAGACCGCTAAAATCCTCACCCCAGAGAAAACCGTCTTAATGCCAACGCTTAATGCCGAGTGCTCGTTAGACTTAGGTTGTCCTGCCGATGAATTCACCGCGTTTTGTGACGCACACCCAGATCACACCGTCGTGGTGTATGCCAATACCTCGGCCGCCGTCAAAGCACGTGCCGATTGGGTGGTCACCTCAAGCATCGCGTTAGAGATTGTCGAGCACCTAGACAGCCAAGATAAGCCAATTATCTGGGCCCCAGATCGCCACCTAGGCGCCTATATCGAAAAAGAAACGGGCGCTGACATGGTCTTATGGCAAGGCGAATGCGTGGTCCACGACGAATTCTCAGCCCAAGCGCTAGAAAAAATGAAACACCTTTACCCCGACGCCGCGATTCTTGTTCACCCTGAATCCCCAGCGAGCGTGGTGAAAATGGCCGATGCGGTGGGCTCGACCAGTCAGCTGATTAAAGCGGCGCAAACCTTGCCGAACAAAAAACTGATTGTGGCCACCGACAAAGGCATTTTCTACAAAATGCAGCAAATGGTGCCGGAAAAAGAGCTCGTTGAAGCACCCACCGCCGGCGCGGGCGCGACCTGTCGAAGCTGTGCCCATTGCCCTTGGATGGCCATGAACGGCCTTAAAGCGATTGAAAACGCACTAGAAAACGGTGGCGAAGAGCATGAAATTCACGTTGATGATAACGTGCGCGAAAAAGCGTTAATCCCACTCAACCGCATGCTCAACTTCGCCGCGGAGATGAAGGGGTAACCTCCGACATGGGTGGTTAAAATTGGCGCCGATCGTGAATGGCATCATTGACGTTAAAGTATGCGTAGATACCATCTCTCCGAACCATCCGTAAAGGGTTATGTAACCACTTGCGGGTGGTATTCGCTTTGATGTTTTACAACACCAAAACAAATCTGTAC
>NZ_MUFR01000053.1:0-15078 GCF_001996185.1 Salinivibrio costicola subsp. alcaliphilus | reverse complement strand
TTCAAGCTTCTGCTGTTTGGTTAAAGTCACTTTCATAGGTAGGAATCATGATCCTGTTTCTACGTAAAATCAAGCATCTTCAATGATCACGGGTATAGGCCACCTTCTTTTCAACATATTTAAACTGAATCACGGTTAATGCACCGACCAAGATCATCAGCACCACCGACTGGGCCGCGGATGAGCCCATATCGAGCCCAACAAAGCCATCGGCGTAAACTTTATAAACCAGCGTGGTTGTCGATTGACCTGGCCCGCCTTGGGTCATAGCGTGAATAACGCCGAACGTCTCGAAGAAGGCGTATACCAAGTTAACAACCAATAGAAAGAATGACGTGGGTGACAGCAGCGGAAAAATAATGGTCACAAACCGTTTCCCCGGTCCAGCCCCGTCAATCGCGGCCGCTTCAATCAATGATCGTGGGATCGACTGTAATCCTGCAAGAAAGAACAAAAAGTTATAGCTGATCTGCTTCCAGGTGGCGGCAATAATGACCATGGTCATGGCATCCCCAGAATGAATAAAGGGATTCCAATCGAGCCCAATGGCTTCAAGCGCATGGGCCAGTACACCCACGGTGGGGTTGAACATAAATAGCCAGAGCACCCCAGCGACAGCGGGAGCAACCGCATAAGGCCAAACCAATAAGGTTTTATAGCCCGTCGCGCCTTTGATCACACGATCGGCCATCACCGCGAGCACTAATGCCGAGAGAAGAGCAATAGCGGCGACTGAAAAACTAAAAAACAGCGTAGTGAAAAAGCTACTGTAATAGCTTGTATCACCAATGAGGGCGATAAAATTGTCAGCACCGACGAACTCGGTACTGAGCCCAAAGGGATCTTCAAGTAGCATCGACTGCCAGACCGCTTGTGCTGCTGGCCAAATAAAGAAAACAAACGTAATGAGCAGTTGCGGTGCGAGTAATAAAATGGGAAACGCACTGTGGTTAAATGTGGGTTTATTGGACATAGACTTTCTCAATAAAAAGAGCGGGCTCAGCGCACCGCTCCATAATACAAGGCGTAATTATTTGTTCGCTTTAGCAAACTTAGCGAGCAATCCGTTCGCACGTTCAACGGCCTCATCCAACGCTTCTTGCGCTGACTTATCACCCGACCAGACAGTTTCAAGCTCTTCGTTGATCACATCGCGAATTTGCACGAAGTTACCCAAACGAATACCTTTCGATGCAGGGGTGGGCTCCACTTCTGTCATCTGATTAATCGCGACATCTGTCCCCGGGTTCTTAGCGTAAAAGCCTTGCTTTTTACTTAGCTCATACGCACCGTGAGTGATCGGCAGATAGCCAGTAAATTGGTGCCAATCAGCTTGGATCTCTGGTTTTGATAAGAACGAGAAGAACTGAGCAACGCCCTTGTACTCTTCTGATTCATGACCTTGCAGAACCCAAAGCGTGGCGCCGCCAATAATCGTATTTCTTGGCTGCTCAACGGCTTTATCCCAGTAAGGCAGCTTGGCAACACCAAACTCAAAGTCTTTCACGCTCTCACGCACGCCCGCATAGGACGCTGAAGAGTTCATATACATGGCACACTCACCACTATAAAAAAGTGGTGCACTGTCAGAGCGACGGCCGCCATACTCAAAGATCCCAGCTTGTTGCCAGTCTGCCATTTTGGCAATGTGATCAACGAAAGGTGATTGGTTAATCAGCATTTCGTTATCCACACTGCTAAAGCCGTTATCATTAGTGGCAATCGGGGTATTATGACGTGCGCCGAGGTTTTCGATTTGTACCCAAGACTGCCAGCCGGTGGTGAAGCCACACTGGGTGCCATTGGCGAGAAGCTTTTCTGATACTTGCTCGACCTCTTCCCAAGTCTTAGGTGGTGTCACTCCCGCTTTGGCGAACAAATCTTTGTTGTAATAAAGCACCGGTGTTGAGCTGTTAAACGGCATAGACAACATGTTGCCATTTTCGTCTGAGTAGTAGCCGGTCACAGAAGAGAGATAATCAGACTGGTCGAACGGTACTTTGGCGTCTTGCATTAACTCATACACTGGGTAAATGGCGCCTTTTGCAGACATCATGGTCGCCGTGCCTACCTCAAACACTTGCACGATATGAGGTTGTTTGTTGGCGCGGAAGGCAGAGACCGCCCCCGTCATGGTTTCGGTATAGTTGCCCTTATAAACGGGCTTCACTGTGTAGTCGTCCTGACTGGCATTGAACTTCTCGGCCATTTCATTCACTTTTTCACCGAGATTTCCGCCCATTGCGTGCCACCATTCAATTTCGGTTGCAGCGTTGGCGGAAAACGAGGCCAACAACAAGGCCGAAGAAAGCGCGGTTAAGCGTTGGGTTTTCATGCGTTACTCCTTTTGAGGATGAGGTAATGTTCATCTGGCAACTTAATGAACAAAAATGAACATAATATGAACCTCACCGAAAAGGGAGATGACAATTGTATGACTTTTGACCGCGATCTCGTTGGCCGTGAAAAAAATGTTAATTAAAGCGTATTTTATCAATGAAAAGCATGAAATCAAAGGTAATAGCAATGTAACAAATCTGTCACCTTTAACGGGGAGAAATGAAGTCCTGGTTGGCTTACAATAGATTTATTTAAGATAAAGAGATGTTCATATGAAAACCGAGCCCGAAAAGTCAGTTTTATCATCTACTCCGGTATCACCTCAGAAATTATGTGGTCACCGGGGCGTCGCCGCTCAAGCGCCTGAAAATACTTTAGCGTCGATCGCCCGCGTGCGTGAACTCGGCTTAAGTTGGGTGGAAGTGGATGTGCAATTAACCCAAGACGGCATTCCTGTAGTCTTTCATGATCAAACGTTATCCCGGTGCACGAATGGGAAAGGGGTGTTGAAAGACACCGCCTTAGTCGATTTACAGCAATTGGATGCGGGAAGCCACTTTTCAGCTGACTTTGCTCAACAACGAGTGCCGACATTAGCGGCCGTATTGGCACAAGTTCATCACGATGAGCTGCACCTTAACCTTGAGATAAAAACCTATGCCGATACCGATATTGCTGCATTATGCGACGCGGTATTTGATTGTTTATCGACAAGCCCTGTGAATGAGCGGCAGGTCTTAATCTCGTCTTTCTCTTTGGATGCGTTGCGGTATTGTCGCGATCAAAAACCGAGCCTCGCCCGGGCGATCTTATGGGAAACCATCCCTGACAATTGGCATGAGTTTCGCGATTTAGCCACACTTAGCATTCACTGCAACTATCGCCACCTCACCCAAGAGAAAGCAAAATCCGTTAAAGATTCAGGTTTAGCATTGAAGTGTTACACCCCTAATGATCCGCACACCGTGGCACCTTTATGGGAGTGGGGAGTGGACATGATGATCACCGACGCCCCTGAGCGTTATTTATCGATAAGTTGATATCGACAAATTGAAAAATAAGGAGGGAGTGTTGGTGACTAACGATTTGGGATTAAACTGGCGACAGCGAGATATTCTCAGCCAATTAGCCGATGTCGAACATTTAGAAACTGACCACTTGGCCGCGCATTTTTCCGTGACTACGCAGACTATCCGTCGCGATATTAATCAGCTTTGTGCGTTGGGGCTCGCCCGTCGTCATCATGGTGGGATCAATATGCCCTCCGCACAGGCAAACAGTGACTATCAGCGCCGGCTTGAACGCCATCGTGGGATTAAAACTGCGATTGCGCAGGCTGTCGCCGAGCGTATTCCTGACGGGGCCACCGTGATGTTAGGCATTGGCACGACCGTCTCGGCGATTGCCGAACAGTTACTCACCCGACGTGATCTTCGGGTGATAACCAACAACGTACAAATCGCCCACATTCTCGGCGCTAATTCTGACCTGGAAATTTGGCTGGCCGGCGGAAAGTTACGGGCCAACGATCAAGATATGGTGGGCCATTCGGTGATTCAGTTTTTATCCCGCTTTCAAGCCGATATTGCCATTATTGGTTGTGCGGCGGTGAGTGAAGAAGGGTGGGCCTGCGAGTTTTCCCCGGATGAAGCCGATGTCAGTGACACCATGTTGGAAGCCGCCACCGCGCGTTGGCTGGTGGCTGATGGTTCAAAATGGCAGCGCAGTGCGCCGGTGAAAGTGAAAACGCTCAAGCAATTTGACTATGTGTTCACCGATCATACTGAGCTTGCCAGTGACATAGCCTTTGTTCCTTGTGCGTTTTAATCATGGCGAGTTAGACCGCAAGGTGTGATCATGCTTGCGCCGATAAGATCGCCCGATAGAGTGCTTCTGCGGCCTCACGCGGGGTTTGCTTCGGGTCGTAGAAAAACTCGTCAATCACATCAAAAATGGCACTTTGCACATAGCGTGTGGTCGACAGTCCATGTGACATACTCGGGCTTAAGGTGCCGTGTTCTTGCGCATAAAGAAACGCATCGCGCGATGCGTGGGCGCAATGATCATCCTCAGGCAATGGCACATCAAATCGGATCGGCAAAGAGCCTTTATAACGATTAAAATCGCGTTGAAATTGCGGTGTCAATAAATACGACGCTATATCCGCCTGGCTTTGCCGCTCGTTTTCATTGTTGGGTTTAAAAAACACAAAGCTGTCGACGTTATAGCTAAACGCGTGTTTAGTGCCAGGGACGGCAACACAGGTAAACGCCTTGCCTTCTTGCTGATTAGCTGCGAAAAATTCACCTTTCGCCCAATCTCCCATTACTTGCATGCCTGCCTGATTATTAATCAGCAGCTGCGTGGTATCGCTCCAGTTTCGGCCTTGACCCTTGTCATCGACATATTTGCGCATTTTGGCGAGTAAACGGAACGCTTCAATGACGCCGTCACTCAGTAATGCGTTGCGTTCGAAATTAAGAAACGCCCGCTGATAAAGTTGTGGTCCCATGACGGACAGGGCCAAGCTGTCAAACAGCGTCGCCACTTGCCAGGGCTCTCCGCCCAGGGCAAGGGGAACATAGCCTGCCTGTTTAAGTTTATCTGCCGCAATAAAAAAGCTATCAAAGTCGGTCGGGATATCAGCATCCGCGGCCTCAAACGCACGTAAGTTAATCCATAGCCAATTTACTCGGTGGATATTAATGGGCGCGGCGACGTAATTGCCTTGATACTGCATCACATCTCGAAGTGGCGCAGGGATCTTGGCTTCCCACTGCTCGGCATCAGCAATATTATTAAGATTACGCAAAAAACCGAGTCTCGCCCACTCCGTGATCTCTGGGCCTTTGATTTGTGCGGCCAAAGGTGGATTGCCACTAATCGCACGAATTCTCAGTGTATTCATCGCACTGATCCCAGCGCGACCTCCTACCGCAAAATCTTGCCATTGATAGCCTTGTCGCTCCATGCCCTGACGTAATACCGAGGCGGCTTTGGCCTCTCCGGCTGAGGTCCACCAGTGAAGCACTTCAACCTTGCTTGCAGCGGCGCTAACGCTGTAGGCTAACAAACTGTACGCAAGCAGCGTACCCGATAAAAATCGTGTTGTTCGACGCATTATTCTTCTACCCGCGGGAAACTGATATCAACTTGTAATCCACCCTCACGATGATTACTGAGCACCATATCACCACCATGGGCATGAATGATATCTCTGGCGATCCCAAGGCCTAAGCCCGAGCCGTCACTGTCATCATGCAAGCGCACATAGGGATCGAACACTGACGTGAGTGCTTCTTCTGGAATACCAGGGCCTTCATCGATCAAGGTGATATCTAAGGTGTGCGTCGCGTCCATAACATAAATGGTTACTTTTTCGCCATACTTAACCCCGTTATCAATTAAATTGGATAGGCAACGTTTAAACGCGAGCGGTTTACAGGTAAATGGCGGCACGGCATCGCTTTCAATCTGCACCCGCATTCTGGTTTGGTTGTGGGGTTCAACAATCATCGCTAAAAAGTCGATCACATCAATCGCGGCCATATTCTCGTGAATATCGGTATCACGCACGGTTTGAACCGCGCCTTTCACCATCATTTCAAGATCGTCCAAGTCTTTATTTAATTTTGCCGTTTGTACCTCATCGTCGATCAGCTCCGCGCGCAGGCGTAACCGCGTGATAGGGGTTTTTAAATCATGCGACATCGAGCGAAAAAGGGTTTCCCGCTCGCGTAGATGGCGTTGTAAGCGTCGTTGCATCCGGTTGAAGGCTCGGGTCACAATCGCAATTTCAGCCGCGCCTTCTTCTTTAAGCGGGGGTTGCTCAATGTCAGTACTGAATAAATTAGCGGCCTTTGCTAATCGCTTTAGCGGTCGAGCTTGTTGACGAATTAAGATGTAGGTAAAAAATAGCAGCAAAGCGGTAATGACCACGATAAAGACCACTTGATCGGCGGTGATCAGCGTATCATCGAGGGTCACATAGGGCGCAGGAAGTAGGGCAGCGATATAAACCCATTCACCGGTTTTAAGCTCCATTTGCACCACCAGAATAGGTGGATTGAGTGGCTCTAAGCTTAAGGTGTGATGTGCCCAAGACTTGGGCAAATCTTGCAATAAAATATCGTTATTCAGCACCCGCAATGTTTCAGGGCGAGAAAAATCAACCTCGATGGTGTTTAACGCCGGCAGTTGTTGATGAAGAATGCCTGATACGGTATCGATAGCAACCTGTTTGGCTTGCGTGTCTTCGATCGGCGTGATGTGAATTTTTTCTTTATTGAATGAAACAAAAAACCGCGTGCCACCCATATTACGCAACTGATTCAATGCGACATGACGATACGCCACGGGTAAAGACTGAAAAAAGGTGGTAGTTGATGCAAACATGTTGGCTAAACTCGCCGATGCGGATTCTAATCCCTCTAGCTGGGTTCGCTTCGACTGAGTATACCAGATTGATGTCGCAATCCCTTGTGCCAAGACCACCGATAGTAGCGTTAACAGCAGTGTTCTGGAAAGCAGAGAGCGTGGGATCAGTTTTTCGAGCCATTCATGATTCATACTGGATCTCGGCAACAAACATATAACCTGCACCACGTACCGTTTTAATTAGGTTCGCTTTACTGGTATCGCGTAAGCGTTGACGCAGACGGCTGACTTGAACATCAATACCACGCTCTTGCGCTTGGGCATCTCGCCCGCGTGTTGCCTGACTAATGGCGTTACGATCCAGTAGCTGGTGCGGGTGGTCGATAAAGAGCATGAGCAGTGCGTAGTCAGAGGCAGACAGCTCGATTTCCATCCCAGTGACAACATGATGCAGCTGCTGCGTAGCTGGCTCAAGACGCCACTGACCAAAGCGGATTGCTTTTGGGCGTGACAAGGTTGTTTCTTGTAACTGTTGAGTACGGCGCAGTAACGCGCGAATACGTGCAATCAGTTGGCGAGGGCTAAAGGGTTTTGCAATGTAATCATCCGCGCCCAACTCAAGTCCGACAATTTGATCCGTCTCGTCCGACACCGCCGTGAGCATAATGATGGGGACACCCGAGTCTTTGCGGATACGTTTACATAAGGTAAAGCCGTCATCACCCGGAAGCATGACGTCTAAAAGAATTAAGTCGGGATACTGCACGGCCAGCTTAGATTGCATCTCATGACCATTTTGCGCGGTGACTACGTCATAACCGGCTTTCGCCAGATAAGCCTGAAGAAGTTCACGAATCTCAACATCGTCATCCACCACCAAGATGCGTTTGGCTGAAGCCATAGTGCTTTTGTCCTCGTTGCTATTTTGATCGGTCCATTATCGGTGCTTTGTGGCTAAGATGCTAGAAACAACCCCGCAGTTTGTGTAATTAATCAGCGACTAACAAAAAGCCCCCAAGCGATATCGAGCTTGAGGGCTGTTAGGCGTGTTTGTATTGTCAAAACAGCGCCTACTTGCAGCAGGCGCTTCACATATTTTATTCACTATTACTTTGCATCGCTTTACGAATACACAGAGCGGCACCGCCCCATGTTACCGCTAAACCGATAAGCATCATTACGATTGCACCTGTTGTCATGCGTCTGTCTCCATATCACGAGCGGGTGTGGTTGTGCTGTTAACAATAATGCCAACAACCAGCATGGCTGCCACTAAGCCCCAACCGAGGGTTAGTAGCTCGAACTGCGCATAGCCACCATAGCCGTCGTTAAAGGTATCAATCAGGTTTTTAACCAAGATCACGGCCAGCATAATCGGGCTGATAAAGCGGATACAAATTTCCATCCACTGTCCCACATTAAATTCAGATACGCGATTCACGTATTGACGGATGTCAGACAGTTTCACTAGCCAGCCTACGACAATTAGCTCAAGCAAGCAGCTGGTTAACAATGCAACGTTGTTGACAAAGTAGTCGACTAAATCAAGCAGCAACAAGCCACCGTTGGTAGCAAACGCCATTGAGACCACAAAGCCCACACCACAAACCGCGATTGCCGCTTTTTGACGTGTGACATTCAACTTATCCATGATCGATGATGTAACCGCCTCGATGATCGAGATATGCGAGCTTAAGCCTGCCACCACCAGCGCTAAGAAGAACAAGGGACCCAAAATATAAGGGATAGGCAACAGATTAATTGCGGCTGGCAAAGTGACAAAGGCCAAGCCGACACCGCCGCTGACGACGTCAGTGATGCCCTTACTCTGTTCGGCGGCCATGTAGCCGAGAATAGAGAAGATCAACACACCCGCGACAATCGAAAAGCCGCAGTTAATCAACACCGTCATTAAGGCGTTATTATTCACATCCGATTTCTCAGGTAAATAGCTTGAGTAAGCGAGCATGATGGCAAAGCCGACAGAGAGAGTGAAGAAAATCTGCCCGTAAGCAGCGGACCAAACACTGGCATCTGTCAGTTTGCTAAAGTCTGGCGAAAACAAGTAGTTAAGCCCATCAAGCGCGCCCGGTAACATCACCACACGGCCAATTAGCAGCAGCACCATGATAAACAACAGTGGCATCATGATTTTGCTCGCCTTTTCGATCCCGCCTTTTACGCCACGGAATACGGCAGCAAACGTGATTGCCCACGCAATGATCATCGGAATCGCAATATGCCATTGCCAATCACCCAAATTAGTGGGCGAGTTTTCACCCAGCTTTAGGTAATCTGCAAAGAAGAAGGCGTTGGTATCTGTGCCCCAATCTTGTCCAAATGAGAAGCCAAAGTACGAAATGGCCCAACCAATGACCGCGACGTAGTAGATCCCAATCGTTGCAGCAATCAAGACTTGGAACCAACCGAGCCACTCAAACTTGGTGTTGAGTTTTGAGAAAACCACGGGCGATGAGCCACGTAATTTTTTCCCTAAACCAAACTCCATGATCATAAATGGAATACCGGCAGTGAGCATGGCGAAAAGGTAAGGGATAAAAAAGGCACCGCCACCGTTCTCATACGCCATATAGGGGAATCGCCAAATATTCCCTAGGCCGACTGCTGACCCAACGGCAGCGAGGATAAACCCAGCCCGTGAGCCCCATTGTTCTCTTTGCATATCTACTTACTCCTTTGCGAATTGCCCTTCTTGCGCTTATCCAAGCCCGCAGTGTTGTGATGCTGCGTTTTTTGGCCGATATGAAAGAAATAGCACATTCCCGCAATATTGATTTTTAACGTCCTGTTGCCCGAATGTTGATTTTTTTATCTAAAGCGGGCAGTCTTTGCACATTAAGCACAGCAAGAGACTAAATCAATAGCCTTAAAACCAACAAGTTAGCAAAAAGATGGGGGTTAACCTGCAATAATGACGCTTTGACAGTTGTTGATGATAAAATTTTGTTGTTCTCTAGTGAAAAGAACTATCTTTTTTATCAATAGGTGGTGATTCATGGTTATTTGGTGGTGGACGTTAATTGACGAAAAAAACAGCATTAACAAGCGCTTTTATTGTGCCACAGCGTGATGAAACATGATCCTGATAGCAGAATTGCAGCCCATAAAGGCGCACACTTAACCAGGTTTTATACTGTTGGTGAGCTAACTAGCGAACCAGCTAACCCGGTAACAAAATTAAAAACGTAAACAGTAAGGAGTCAGGCGATGAACACCACATTGGGCTACGCGTTAATCACCGCAGGTTGTGCGCTAGGCATGATATTTACCTTCGCTGCGGTGGCAGTGATGGGGTAAAAGTGAACAATGTAGATAAGTGTCAGGTTAGATGCTTACTGAAACACGCTCACTCATCCGTAACGGGGTAAGCGCTAGCGCAGCGTTACACGACGCGTTAGACTATGCGGCATCGTTCAATAAAAACAGATGCATAACGTGAGTGTGCTCGTAAGGGGCGAGTGTGGTAGACAGCAAGCAAGCCGTACAACCTAAGATGTTTGCGGCCGATACGCAGGCTATCGGTTTAAATAAGAGCCAGCCTTCGCGACCGCAAAGAATTTCCTTGGTCCTGCAAGGAGGTGGGCAGCGCGGTATTTTTACGGCGGGTGTCATCGACGCATTTTTGACTCGCCACTTTGATCCGTTCGAGCACTATTATGGTACGTCCGCTGGGGCGCTCAATATGAGCGCGTATGTCTGCCAACAATACCAATATGGCTACCGATTTATTACCCAGCTGACGACCCAAGAACGCTTCTTCCACTTAATGAAGTATGTGCGGCGTCAGCATCATATGGATCTTGATTGGGCACTAGAGACCGCGCTACCCGGAAAAGAGACGGCATTGGACATGGAGACGGCACGTCGTCACCTGCAAAATCGATATGCCTATGCGTGTGCAACCGATGTCGATATCTTGAAACCTGCCTTTTTCTCGCTCACAGAAGATAATTGGCCTGATGCGCTTAAGGCAACCTGTGCCATTCCACTGTTGTATCCACACCCGGTTAATATCAACGAACACCGGTACGTCGATGGTGGCGTAACTGCTGCAATCCCAGCGAAAGAAGCGTTTGCGCGCGGCGCGGATATCATTGTGGTGATCCGTACAGAGCCTGATGTAGAACAGGAAAAACGCGTCGATGATAGCGGTCGCTTTCTTGAAACACTGCGAGCACGATTTGAAACCCACAAACCCCAGTTTAAAATCGCGGATTACCTCACTAACTTTGAAGAAAAATATCGACTAGCGCGGTTTGAAACCTTTCAAAAAGAGCTGAGTAAGCAGTTAGGAGAGTTATCGGAACGCTATAAGTCGAGCCGAGAGCAGTGGGTCAGTCGAGTGAAAGACAGTATGAGAGAGAAGGCGATGCAAAATGGCGGACGCTGGCTGTTCGGTGGTGACACCATTTATCGGCTACAATCGCTATCGGGTAAGCCACTCAGTACCGACATGCTGAAAATGTTCACCACCCACTATCAAAGCTATCAAAGTGAGCTACAGTTTTTGGCCAACCCACCTGCGCGTGCGCAAGTGCTACAAATTGCGCCGAATGAGCCGCTGCAAAGCAGTGCGTTGTTGAGCAAATCTGAAGCCTTGGAGGCGGATTATCAATTGGGCCTAACATTGGGTAATCAGTTTCTAGATCAATATGGCGATGCGCTGGTGGCCTTGTCATCGGTCGATAACTCAGAGTTTGAGTCAACCTCGGCTCCCATGCCGCATCAAGGATAGGTGGATGACGGAATTTGAAAAAATGCAGCGAGGCTTGCCGTACTGTCCTGCCGATGAGGAACTGACGTTGTTTCGTTATGCGGCGCGCCGACTGTGCCAACAATTTAATCGACTGGATCCAGAGGATGCCTCCAGCTTAAATGTGGTCACCACTAAACTGTTTGCGCATATCGGTGACAACGTCGAAATCGATGCGCCCTTCTTTTGTCATTACGGTATGAACATTAGTATCGGCAGTAATGTCAGTGTCGGGCCCAATTGCACGATTCTAGATGGCGCGCATGTCAGCGTTGGCGATAATGTCAGCATTGGCCCGAACGTTGGGATCTATACCACCCGCCATCGCGTATTACCGCTAGATATTGCCCGTGGTGAGTGTGAGTCTTCTCAAGATGTGATTATTGGTAACAACGTCATTATTGAAGGCAATACGGTGATTAAAGCGGGCATTGCAATCGGTGAGGGGGTCGTGATTGAAGCAGGATCTGTCGTGGATACAGACATTGAGCCTTTCTCTATTGTCGCGGGTAATCCTGCCGTTGTGGTGCGCCGGTTACAATAAACACACTCAATATCTGAATATATAATGTTATAACATAACCCTTTTGTGTTATATTATAACATCTTCTCATTGGCATCCGATCGTGGGTGTAGTAATGTTAGCGCCCTGAATCGGGTATCAGCAGTAAGAGATAAACGCATAATGGTTAAAGTTAGGGCCCGAGTGCCGTTGAAAGTCGGGGTGGGAAGCGAGATCCCCGCAGAGATCCTTTCCTTCCATGGATTACAATCCGAACAAGAGCACGTCGCGCTGATCTTTAAGCAGGCCGATCACACGGCTAATCCACCGCTAGTACGTATGCACTCTGAGTGCCTAACCGGCGATGTCTTTCACTCCTCACGCTGTGATTGCGGCGAACAACTAGAAGAAACTATCCATAAAATGGGTGAAGATGGCGGGATTATTTTGTACCTCCGTCAAGAAGGACGAGGAATTGGTCTGTACAATAAGTTAGACGCCTATAAGTTACAAAGCGAAGGCATGACAACTTACGAAGCCAACAATCACCTTGGTTTTGCTGACGATCTGCGAGAGTTTACCGAAGCGGCGCAAATGCTCAAAGCGCTTAATATTGATTGCATCCGCTTAGTGACCAATAACCCGAAAAAAATCGAAGAATTACAAGCCGCAGGTATCACCTTAAAAGAAGTGATTGGCACCAAAGCCCACCTTAAAGATGGTAACCGTAATTATCTGAAAGCCAAGATCGAACACGGCAAGCATCGTCTCAATCTTGAGCAAGACTGAATATTAAGCGTTAACGCCTCGTAATTTGGCAAAAAGGCAGTGACAGTGGCTGCCTTTTTTGGTTAGAGTTTCGGTATTATATCAGTCATCACTCAAGGACGAGTTATGCGTGTACCGGCTTGGCGTTATCTCTTTCCCCCTTTACCTCCCGTTGCCATGTTAGCGGCAATTGGCGGCGGGCTTGCATTAACGTATTACTTTCCTTTTGATATTAAGCTAGGCAGCCCCAGCTGGGCGATTGCACCGTTTGTCGTTGCCTTAGGGCTATTGCTGGCGGCGAAATGGGCGTTTCATCGTCATCACACCACTGTCGATCCGCTACAAGCCCCCTCCGCGCTGGTCACTACAGGCATCTACGCTTATAGCCGTAACCCAATGTACTTGGCGATGATATTGATCATTGTTGCCGCCGGGTTCTACTTTAATGCGCTATGGTGCTGGGGGATGATCCCTGCTTTTATGGCTTACTTGTCTGCCACATTTATTCCTGCCGAAGAGTATCGCTTGTTGAGCCAATGGCCCGATGAATTTGAAGCCTACAAAGCACAGGTGCGTCGCTGGATTTAGGATTAGATAAACTAATCTTTAATATAACAAAGAATCGGGGTGGTGAGGCTAAACGTCGATTGCTTACCTTGCCTGCAAAGCCTATCATTCCCTCATCATAAACAAGGTGTTCTCGGAGGTTATGTCCTTAACCTCAATCTTGTTTCGTTTTTCAATGTTTATTTCGCATAATAATTTTTAGGAGTGTTGGTATGTCCTCGGCAATGCCTATGGGCAAGCTATTGCTATTGATCGTGATGTTGGCAGCGGTTGGGCAAATGACCCAAACCATGTATGTACCTTCTATTGGCGTGATGGCGACGGACTTTGCGGTGTCACCGTCACGGTTACAAGCAGTTATGGCCTGTTATTTGATTCCGTACGGATTATCGCAGTTCATTTATGGTGCCGTGTCTGACCGAGTAGGGCGTAAACCCGTGATATTGGCCGGCCTGGTACTATTTTTAGTGGGTACAGGCGTAACCTTACTGGTGAGCTCATTTAACGGTTTTTTGATTGGCAGCGTCGTTCAAGGTGCTGGCATTGGCTGTGGCGGCGCCATGGCGCGTACACTCCCGCGAGACTGTTTTTCTGGTGCTAAACTGCACCGCGCTAATAGCCTTGTCAGTATGGGACTGATTTTCTCTCCCTTACTTGCGCCGCTACTCGGGGGATTTTTAACCGAAGCATTAAACTGGCGCGCGAGCTACTTTTTCTTGCTCCTACTAGGCATTGCCGTGTATGCGATCATGACGCTGCGATTTACCGAAACATTGCCACGTGAGTCACGTCAACCCGGTCACTTTGGTACACGTTACCGCCATGTTATGGGCTCACGTCGCTTTAGAGGCTATCTGCTTTGCCTCGTGACTGTGTTTGCCGGTGTCTCTCTGTTTGAAGCAGCGGCAGGTGTAATTATGTCCGATACCATGGCGTTATCACCGCGTATGATTAGTTTGCTTTTTGTGGTACCACTTCCTGCTTACTTAGTGGGGGCGGGACTATCGAGCCGATTCGCCGACAGCCTGGGCTATTATGCCACGTTGGCACTGGGCAGCGTCCTCGCTCTGATGGGGGCAGGATTGATCACCTTACCTGGCCTAATGGGTGAGGTGTCACTTTATGCATTGATTGGCGGTGGCTGTGTTTACTTTGCCGGAGCAGGCATTCTGTTTCCCGCAGCAAGCACCGGTGCAATTAGCCCGTTCCCTCATCATGCCGGAACCGCCGGCGCGATTTTAGGCGGTACACAAAACCTTTTGGCAGGGGTAGTCACCTTGGTGGCAAGTCAGTTGGGCGTGGCAAGTCAACTCTCTCTGGGGGCGATCATGCTGATACTCGGCACACTCGCCACGATCGGGCTATTCATCAGCTATCACGCAGAAACTCATGGCGATGATCACGCTTCGCTCACCGCGCATTAATCGGTCAGAATATCGTGATTACCCGCAAAACCGACAATAACGGCAGTGAAAGAGCTGCCGTTTTGATGTTGCCTACTTTTAATAGCTCTTAGATTCGTATGGTCAGGCTAAAAATAGCAGTCTGGCGAAAGTTTCTCCCCAAGCAACTTTTTGCTCAGCTTGGCAACTTCTTGCTTGCGGTCGAGCAAGAAGTTGCCAAGGTAATCAGTAAGCATCTGTAAAATAACAAAATAAAACTTGGCATGCTTTTCGCAATATGACCATTACCACAGTGAATAGGCTGTGCTTAATAATTAAATGTTTATAGGAGCGATTATGCCAACGCC
>NZ_MUFR01000052.1:0-15638 GCF_001996185.1 Salinivibrio costicola subsp. alcaliphilus | reverse complement strand
TGCGCGCGTTTTTGTGCTTGTTTCATGGTACCTCCGCTCAAAAAGGTACTATGGCAAAGCCCGTGTCTTATGGGTATGTGGGGTTTATTAACCGCTTACGTTGATCTGGCAAGATCAATCAACAGGTTACACCGCATTCTTTTTTGCTTATACACCAGAAATCACTATAGCTCATCAGCGAACTGTGCTGTCGATCTTACCTCTAACAAGACCGTATCGATCGCTAAAAACGTTCAGTTAAACGAAAAATCGCCAATAAAATCAAAAAACGTCGATTAATCCCCACGAACTAGAGTCGACGGAAAGAAAAGCACACTCGATAAGATGATGACGCAAAAGGAAGGGCATAGAGACATGTCAACGAGTTAATAGAATAAAGCGACACCGCCAGAAGGCGGTGTTGAACGCAAACATTGCTCACAGAAAAGAGTAGAGAGTTATACAGAGGCGACTGTGAGAGGTTATTTTTCTAAGTGTTGTAATAATTCTTGACGGCGTTGGGGTGGCACTACCGACCAGTGTTTACCGGTAATCGCCCCTTCTAACGACCACAAAAGCTCGAGACTTAATTGTGTTTCATGAGCAGATCTCAGTGCTTTATAAGCGCCGACGGCACCGTGCTTTTGCAATGTTTCTGGCGAGTCTATGCCTGCCTTTTTAAGCATTCGTTCGGTGGCTAATCGTAGATTAGGGAGATCTTTGAGCCTTGACGGTGTCGCTGCCGATTTCATAGAACGATCCTGGATAGCAACGTCGAGGGCATTTTTCGCTTCGGCCAATAGTCGCTCTGGATCGTCCCACCAAGCGCTAGGAATAGCAAAATATTTGGTGACGACCGGGAATCCACGTTTTTTGTACACATATGGCGTTAAGCCTTGCTGTTTGAGTAAGGCCTCGTTTTCTTTACCGGCACGAAGGTGGAGGGTGTTATTGACCACGAGGGCGAACATGGTGTCTTCACAAAAAAGTCCAAATCCGCCGAACATGGATCGGGATTTGATATTGCCAAACTCGGCAAATAAACGCATCGCGTCTTTTAAAGCAGGTTTATCCATTTAATAACAATCTCGATGAATGTGAATGCCTAAAAATAAAGTCGCAGTCTAACAAGGCAAACAGACAAGATTGTCAACGAAGCATCAAATATTCGATTTGATCCGTTCGTTTGCTGACACTTGATTCAGCAATAAAAACAACAGCGCTGGCAGCCCCGCTACCATTGAATCCCTGACAGTGACGCCAGAATCATTAGGCCGGAGGCTTTGCGTCCCATGCTTTCGCGATGGTTTGCCTTGTTCAAACGTTGTCCAGGATATAATAATTGGACACAGATGTCGCCCTCTCTACGCATACAAAATGTGATATTGGTTCAATAAGTATGTAACTGATAATTTAAAGTAAAAGCTCTTATCCATAGTAAATCAAAAAAGCCACGACCGTCATAGGGGCGTGGCTTTACATAAAAAAACGCGATAAACCATTAGGTTAGGTTTTTTACAGAGTCTCGACTGATTAATGATAAATCCATTTCAAACACTTGCTGCTGCGTATCGTTATCATTGATCCGGCTGAGTAAAAGTTTAACCGCAGTCTTGCCCAGTTGTCGTTTAGGTTGATGGACAGTCGTCAACGGTGGTGAGTAATATTCAGTCAGATCAATATTGTCATAACCGATGACAGAGATATCATCTGGCACCTGAATACCCGCCTGGTTGAAGGTGCTTATCGCCGCTAACGCCATGATATCATTAAAACAAAAAACTCCCGTAGGACGGTTTTCCATGGCAATAAACTGCTGAGCGGCGACTTTTGCTTGATTCGCTTCAAAGTCCGCTTCAATGATCCAGTCTTGATTTACGGGGATATCAGCTTCTTTCAGGGCCCGATAAAATCCTGCAAGCCGTTGCTTACAGGTGTTCTTATCCATTTGCCCAGAGATACAACCAATTTGGGTATGCCCGTTGTCAATAAAATGTTTGGTTGCCAGATAGCCGCCTAGTTCCGCGTTATCTTCAATCCGATCGGTATCAATGTGGTGACTGCCCCAATCCATGACGACCATGGGTAGGTCACGCTTTTTCTCTAGCAGTAGCATGAGATCTTCATTGAGATCCGAGCACACCACAATTAAACCGTCGACACGCTTTTCTGACAGCATACGCAAATAGTCGCGCTGCTTTTCAAGGTTGCCTTCGGTATTACACAAAACTAGCGTGTAGCCTTGCTCGTAGCAATAGTCTTCTACACCGTGCACGAGCTCGGCAAAAAATGGGTTGGTCGATTTAGTGACCAGCATTCCGAGCGTACGTGTCGTATTACATTTTAAACTACGAGCCACAGCACTCGGTGCATAGTTCAGGTCTTCAACGGCTTGCCAAACCTTTTCTGTTGTCTTTTCGGCGACAAAGCGGGTCTTATTGATAACGTGTGAGACCGTGGTGGTTGAAACACCCGCGAGACGCGCGACATCTTTAATCGTTGCCATCTTAATTCTTCTATATTGTGAAGCCTTGGGATCGTTACTCGCGACCTTACAGAAAAACGCCGCTGATACGCAGCGGCGCTGTCTTTCACAATCCCAGCCCATCAGACGGTTGCGAAGGTAACGAATCCGATTTCATCCATTCTCATAGCTAATCGGTTGCGGTCTCAGTTTACTTAGGTTGCCGCCTAGTCGCAATTGGTCTGATGAGCGAACGATCATCAACAGACGGTTTTGTGACCCAGCTAGGCGGTTATCAATGCAAAAGTCTCATGGCGACGCTGGCAAGATCCCACCTTGATAGCAATAACTCAGGCACTAGGTCACGATCAATGGGCAGGCATGCTCTGGGTGCTCAATGACCTTAAGCGGATACTGATAAATCTTTGCGACCTGTTCACTCTCAAAACATTGCCATGGGGTACCCGTTAATATCATCTCTCCTTGTTTGAGAAAATACAGGCGATCCGCGTAGCGACTGGCAAGATTGAGGTCATGCAGCACCAAGACCACTGTCATCCCTTGATCGGCAAGCGATCGACAGCGTTGTAGCGTGTAATGCTGATGGGTAATATCGAGCGCCGATGTAGGCTCATCGAGTAGCATGATGGCCCGCGTTGGATCGGTTTGGACTAACTGCAAAGCAATGCGTGCCATGTGGACTCGCTGTTTTTCACCGCCTGACAATATAGGATAAGGCCGGTTAGCAAGGTGGGTGATATCCCACTGCTGTAACTGCTCATCGGCGAGGGCGGCAATTTGCGCCTGATTCGCTTGTAACGGTGTCGCCCCCATTTGAACCACTTCTTTGACCGTAAACGCAAAGGTTAAGCCACTACTTTGGGGAAGAAAGGCGACCTGTTTAGCAAAGCGCTCACCATGCCATGCGGCTTTAGGCATGGCCCAAAAATCAACCTGGCCTGATGGATGACTGTCACTCATCACTTGTTTGAGTAAGGTGCTTTTCCCCGCGCCATTTGGCCCGAGCAACACATGTAATTGGCCTGCAGCAAAGGAAACATTGATGCGATTAAGCAGTTGGCGTCCGTTAAGCGAGTAACTTAAATCACGAACATTGAGGGCAATATCAGACATTAATGCACCACTGCTTGTCGTTGTTGGATCAAAAGCCATAAAAAGAAGGGTGCCCCCATAAGTGCGGTGATGATCCCCACTGGCAGCTCTGCCGGCGCAACAATGATTCGTGCGATAATATCAGCAAGCGTCAATAAAAGGGCGCCCAATATCGCCGATAAAGGGATCAGGGTGCGATGATCTGGCCCAGCCAATAGACGGCCAATATGCGGTACAACCAAGCCAATAAAGCCAATTAATCCTGCGGCACTGACCGACACGCCCATTCCAGCGGCTGTTGCAATGATCAATAAGCGCTTTAGGCGATGAACATTGATGCCAAGATACGCAGCTTCGTTTTCGCCAAGTAATAAGGCGTTGATATGCGGAGCGCAGCGATAGGCAAAAAGCGTGAGGGTAACGGATGCAACGCCCGTTAACGCGATGAGTCCCCACGATGCGCCAGTGAGCGATCCCATTGACCACAAGGCGATATCACGCAATGTTTGGTTATCAGCAACGTAATTGATTAACCCGAGCGCCGCACCCGACAAGGCACTAATGGCAATACCGGCTAACAACATCACGGTAACCGATGTTCCCATCGATGTTGTGCCAATACGATAAACAAACAAGGTGGCGACCAGCGCACCCAAAAAGGCAAATAGCGGCACCGAGAGGGTAAAACCGACGTTAAGGCTGCCCCAGGATAACAGCAACAATCCCAACGCGCCGCCTAAAGACGCCCCTCCAGAGACTCCAATGATCCCCGGATCCGCAAGCGGATTGCGAAATAGCCCTTGCATTAATGCGCCAGATACTGCCAGAAGTGCGCCAACGAACAAACACAATAAGGTGCGTGGTAAGCGGACCTGTTGCACGATGGTCAAGATATGCGGTGCGACATCACTTTGCCAAGGGCTCAAGCTTTGTAAACTGACGAGCCACCCAAGTTGCCACTGTCCCACGGCTATCGACATCACAGTGACGATGAACAAAACAGTGATCAACACAGGGAAGAGCCGCTGATGCGTTTCACGAAAGTAAGCGTGCATTACTATTGGTTTCCGGTTAAATGGGTTTGAATGCGCAGGGCCTCATCAAGAGTATTCAGACTTAATCCACCCACTAATACACGGCCATCCACAGCGATGATGCGATTGTTTTTATACGCTCGTGTGCTTGATAGCAACGGGACGGCGTTTGCCAGCCCTTGCATACCACCAAGCTGATCGAGTGAGCGTTGCATGACCAAAATAAAGTCAGGATTAAAGCCAAGCAGCGCCTCGGGTGAAAGTGGCTTATAGCTGGTGACGGATTCAGCCGCAGGGTTCGTGGCACCGAGCAATTCAATCAAGGTATTTGGAGTGGTATCAGCGCCGGCGACACTGGCAGGTCGTCCCTGGTGAACCAAGAGAAAAAGACCGTTGAGCGTGGATGTGTTTGATGCTGACGCTCGGGTTTCTAGCTTGGCTAATTGGTCATCCATGGCGTTGATCAATGGTTCGGCATTCGCTTGTGTCGCCGTTAACTCCGCCAAGGTATGAATACGTTGCTTGAGGGCAGTGACCGTCGGGGTACTCGATAACGTCACCACCTTGACCCCGGCATCACGGAGTGTTGATAACACCGGTGCTGGGCCCATTTCTTCTGAACCAATTAAAAGATCGGGGGATAGCGAAAGTACACCTTCCGCCGCGAGCTGGCGATGATAGCCCACGCTCGGCATGTCTTTCTCTTGTAATTGGCTGGTGGCATCAATACCAACAATTTGTGATTGCGCGCCAAGTTCAACGAGCAAGTCAGTCACACTGGCGCCCGCACTGACGATGCGTGGCGAGGCATGAATCGATAGAGATATGAGGGTACTGAACAGAGCTATCACTCTTACTGCGGCGGTGGCCATGTTAAATCCTTATTTTCGCTTTATCAGTGGCTTATTGGTCAAAGGTAATGCGGTGTCATTGACAGTGATTTATCGTTCACTGCACATTTGTAATCATTAGTTACATAACTAATTAATATCAATTATCGTTTACATTGCTGTTCTCGATCAATACAATCTTGCAAAAATAATGATGATTCTCATTTGTAGTTGAACCAGAGAGCACTGAAATGACATTGAAAAAGGATATTTTGATACCACGTCCGAGCCACCTAAACCTCGCTATCGGATTTGCGCTTGGCACATTAAGCCTCACTTCACCCGTCATGGCCGCCGATGGCGGGCAACAAAATGGCAACCAAACAGAAACGGTGTCTGTGTATGCCAGTCGTATGGACGCGCAAAAAGCGAATCGCGCTGTTGCCGTCAGCACGGTGTCACAAGAAGAGATTGAGACAAGGCAAGGAAGTAACGTCACGGATTTAATTCGGCACCTACCCAATGTCTCTGTGCTTGGTGGCGGGCGCGATGCCGCTCAGTCTGTGACTATTCGTGGATTAAGCAGCGAAAACGGCCGCGTGGTGCAGCTTGTTGATGGTGCGCGTCAGAATTTTTCTGTTGGTCACCGCTCCAGTCTATTTATTGATCCTGAGTTACTCCGCTCGGTAGAGGTGGTCCGTGGCCCATCGAGCACTCTGTGGGGCTCCGGTGCTTTGGGAGGCGTGTTTGCCCAAAACACCAAATCAGCCAGCGATTTTCTTTCCGGTGATCAGGCCGTAGGTGGTTACCTTAAACAAGGATTCCACAGCAACAATAATGCCTCACGCACCAGCGGCGCGGTGTTTGGACGCACAGAGACGGTTGATTGGCTGGTACAAAGCTACTATCACGATAGTGATGATAACCAACTAGGCAACGGCAAAACCTTGTCTTATTCAGCGGATAGAGAAAAAGGTGGTTTTGCTAAAGTCCGTTACACACCATCTTTAGATCACCAATGGACGTTCACTGCTCGTCAAGGCGAACTTGATGATATGTCTCCATCAAATCCCTCAGTCAAAGAGCCGTCAGGTTCTTATCCGTTAGTATACCGGGAAACAAGGGACCAGAGCCTTTCCGTTGCCTACGATTATAGTCCCGCCAGTCATTGGGTCGATATTAACTCTCAGTTGTATTTCAATAATACTGAGATGAAAGAGCACCGTGTTGCATCGCAAGAACGTGACAATAATGAGACCCAAACCATAGGCTTCTCTATCACGAATACGTCCAACATAAAAAATATCGATTTAATTACAGGTCTGGATTTATATCGCGATAGTTATGAAACGAAACGTGATGACAGTAGTGCACCTGGAGAGCGTCCGGCAGGACAAGATGCAAATGCAGAAAGTATAGGGGCGTTTGGTCAAATAAATATTCCTGTATTCGATCAGATTCGTTGGCAAGCGGGTGTTCGATTTGACTCATACAAAGGTGAAGATAATCGGCCGACATCACTGGATAGTGAGAGCCGCGATCATGCGTGGTCCCCATCGACGGCATTGACATGGAACGCAACCGAACAGCTAGCATTGACTGCCAGCTATCGCGAAGCTTTTCGTGCACCGAGCTTAGAAGAAATGTATGCCAGTGGTACTCACTTTGTGGTTCCTATGGGGCCTACAAAGTTGATCAATCGATTTATACCGAATCCGGACTTGAAACCTGAGCACAGTGCCAATAAAGAATTAGCCATCACGTACCAATTTACACCGACGAGCTATTTCGACAATGCTTATGTTGATGCGCGCCTGTTCCGCAACGATGTTGACGATTTTATTGATATGAACGTTGACTTCATGGGCGGCACTACAACGCGTGAAAACGTTAAAGATGCCAAACTGGAAGGCATCGAACTAAGCCTACATCACCAACTCGGTGGCTTTACCAATAATCTAAGCTACAGCCAAACCGAAGGCAAGAATAAGAATGATGGTAGCTATCTCGATAACATCCCAGCTCACAAGTTTGTCGCAGAAACCGACTATGCGCTGGCGACGTTACCAGTGAGTGTCGGCGGTCGAGTCTCTCATTATGCCGATCAAAACGACACTAACGATGCCAACACTTACGACGGCTACACCCTGTGGGATGTGTATGCAAGCTACAGTCCCAATGGCGCTTGGGATGGCGTGAAGTTTGATTTAGCGATCGATAACTTAACCGACGAGCAATATACCCAAGCTTGGGCGCAAGTGGCTTCACCAGGGCGCGATATCAAATTTAATGTTCGTTACCAATTTTAGCTCGTTACCAAATTTAGCTCGTTACCAACTTTAACGACTCGTACAAAGGGCAGGTGAACGCCTGCCCACACTGATAGAACCTATCACAATAAAAATAGGCTGGGAGTGATCAATGACAACCACTACGTTAACGGAGCAGGTCAGTGCGCTACTGACCGAGAATGCCTCGATGCTGCCTGCCGATATGGCAGCAACGCTAGGTGTGAGTGAGGGGGAAGTGGTACGCGCCATGCCCGCAAATTATCAAACTTGGGTCGATGGGCAACATGCTGAAACCGTGCTCATGCAGGTGGCCGGATGGGACGGGCCTGTGACGGCGATTGTGCATTCCGGCGGCTCGATCTTTGAAGTAAAAGCGCCGTTCCCCAAAGGAAAAATCGCTTACGGCTATTACAACTTAATGGGTAAGCCCGGTGAGATGCATGGCCACTTAAAATTAGAACGCATGGCGGGCATTGCTTTTGTCAGCAAACCCTTTCGCGGCAAGACAACCCATTACATCGGCTTTTTTACCGAACAAGGCGATTCGATTTTTAAGATCTATCTCGGGCGTGATGAAAAACGTCAGCTTCTCGACAATCAGATTGATGCCTTTAACCAACTAAAAACGCAGTTAGCGACCTCACAACAAACAGAATCGGAGCAATAACTATGGATCAAGCGACTAAACAACAACGGCTACAAAACCGCCTTGGCCCTGAAATTAAAGAATTTCGTGCAAACTGCCGGACATTACAGCTTGCAACATTGGATACAAAAGGCAAACCCAATGTCAGTTATGCCCCCTTTGCTCAGCGTGAAGATGGCTTTTATATCCTGATCAGTGAAATTGCCCGTCACGCACGCAACCTGCAAGAAAACCCAAACTTGTCATTGATGATGATCGAAGATGAAGGGAGCGCGAAACAGATTTTTGCTCGTCAACGTCTTAGTTTTGATGCACGAGCTGAAATGGTGGAACGTAACACCGCGACTTGGCAAGTTGGCATTGATGCATTGAAAGCGCGGTTTGGCGATATTATCGATAATTTGAGTGGGTTAGAAGACTTTCGCCTCTTCCGTCTGGCGCCAGAAAACGGCCTGTATGTGAAAGGATTTGGCCGAGCGTTTCAGGTTGGCAGTGACGACTTTGTTGATATGGTGCACCTTGATCAAGGCCACCGTAAAATCGGCGAAGACAATGACATTAAAACTACCGATGAGCTCGTCATTAACGGCTAATCGAGTTGATGAAGGGTGAGACGGCAATGTGTTTCGCATTGCCGTTTTCTCTTTATTATCGGTATTGGGCTTGGTAACAACCTCGCTGCAATTATGGTAAAGTAAACGCCATTACCAAGCCGATAACCACGAGCAGCATGAATTACATCCCATTATCTGACTACAAAAGAAAGTGGATTTTCACCCATCAATCTCTCCCTATCCCAGAGCAAGATCTTGCTGAGATTAAACCCATGACAGAGACGCGTGCGGCGCAGTTGTGGCAAGAATTTATCAGTAAAGATAGCCCGACACCGGATCATTTTGGTAAGCAAGATTGGCCCACCCATCAAAACGTTTGGACTCAACGGCTGGTCTGGCAACATGCGTGGGACAACGATGATGATCTGCCTGAAGACTTTGTGTCCAATTTTCCTTGGGAAGACAATATTACGGTCTACTTTTGTTACGACAAACATAATATCGTCGAAACTCGCTGGGGCGTGTTCAAGCAATATTGGAAAAACTTTCTATTCTATGATGACAAACCCATCTTGATTGGTCGTCGTCGCAAAGAGGTTGCGATGTTTGAGCAATCAGGTGAAGTAGTGATCGGTCAACGTGACTGACGTTCAAGTCATCAACGACGTGGCCGTTAATAGAAAGATAAACCGCATGTCCAATCCATAGCGTCATCGTATAGGGATCAGAGATGATAAAAATAATCGCTGCCGTGTGTTTGTCGGTCTTACTGGTTGGGTGCTCGTTACCTAATATGTCGGATCTGTGGCGCAATTACAGTACCATTGGCTTAAACGAAGCATTACGGGGAGCCGAGCAAGATCTGATTCATTGTCGCTATGATAATACGCTGGATACCGCGCAGCGATACACAGTGATTGGAACCGCGCGAGAAAAAGCGCGTGCGTTCGAATTAATGGGGATCGCGTATAGCGAGCAAGAAAACACTGCTGAATTTGATCATACCTTGCAACGCTTTTTATTTTCAGAGCCAGGGCGCGCAATGACAGCGCCACAGGTGCAAATACAATGGCAACAAGCCCAGCTAGACATTGAGCATCAGCGTGAGACGGCGCTAAGCCAGACGCACTGTTTGCAGTCAACCAATATCCCCAAAACAGGACCGCTCAAATAATTAGGCAGCCACTGAATGTGACTGCCTGCGCACGCCGCAATGTTTGGCTAGCTCTTTAGAATACTGTCTGCCAAGGTGATCAGTCGCGGATAAGCGAACTCACTTTCTTGCGCAATCGCAGCTTGTTCAACTAACACCTCGTGCAGAATCTCTTGTGTGGTAAGTGGGTTAGCAAGTACCACCCTAAACACTGTGGTCGTCCGCCGCTGCCACTGCTCTGGCGTGAGACGCGTCCGTGAGACGAACGTTTGACCTGATTCACGCTGGCGTTTTTGCACAAATTTAGTCAGATCATTGAGCAAGTTATGAATCAAATCGACTTGCTCTTCATTAGCCACCGCAAGGGCCGCTTGCACACGAGCGGGAACAAACCGATAGGTCAATAAACAAAGCTCTGGCTCTGAGATCAGCTCAAAATCCGGGTGTTGGCTAATCATCTTGGCAAACACAGCTGCTTTATCGATACTTTGATCAATCAACAGCTCATAGCCACGGCGAGAAATAATATTCATACAGGCAAATACCAACATCGCCATACCGCTGCGAGAGCCTTCAAGCGTATGACTTCCGAGGTCTTTTGCCCCTTTACGGAGAATATACTCGGCGTGGTGCTCGATGGATGCGACCACGGAAGGATCTTTAAACAGCACCATACCGGCGCCCATAGGGACATACAGCTGTTTATGGGCGTCAATGGTCACCGAATCAGCACGTTCAATACCGGCCAGCTTATGGCGCTGGTTATTCGACATTAACGTGGCACCACCCCAGGCGGCATCCACGTGAAAATGAATGCCTTCTCGCTCAGCAATATCAGCTAACGCATTGAGTGGATCGATACTGCCGGTTTCTGTCGTGCCAGCGACACCCACGATGGCCACCGGTTTGATATTATCGCGATTCAGTTGCGTAATAGTGTCTTCGAGTGCATTAATGCAAATGCGATTTTGGTTATCTGCGGGCACGGAGATCAATTGGTCGCGGCCAATCCCTAGCACATCGGCGGCTTTTCCCAATGAATAGTGGCCCCGCTCAGACACTAGAATGGCCAAATCGCGATAACCATAGTGACGCATTGCACCAAACAAGCCTGCTTTGTTAATGCCAGGAAATTCACCATCAGGCTTAAGGACGTTATTTCTCGCCACCCATAGCGCGGTAATGTTGGCGACTGTTCCCCCCGAGCAGAATGCGCCCAGCGAGTGGTTGGCGCTGTGCATCCAGCTTTGATAAAAGGCATCATCTTGCTGATAAATCAGATTATGCAGCATGCCAAGCACTTGACGCTCGAGCGGAGTAAACGCTTTCGAGGTTTCGATCTTGACCGTATTCTGGTTAAGGCCAATCATGATTTTTGATAACGGCATTAAAAAATACGGCAGGGCAGAGGTCATGTGGCCAATAAATCGCGGCGAGGCGGTGTGAACGGACTGGGCCACCAATTTATCGAGTAAAAACTGCGTGTGATCCGACACGAAGGCAGGATCTTCAGGAATTGCGGGATTACTAAAATCACTTTCGATATCTGCCAGCGAACGCTCGGTAGCCGTAATGTGATTTTGTAAAAATCGATTAAGATTCTGCGAGATTTCTTGCTCAATTTGACTGAGCGTTGAGTCTGGCGCTTCGGGGACAGTGAAAATCCGGTGTAAGGTTTCGGGCGTCGCGTCCGCGGCTTTATTATGTATGGCCATGACGTTCTTCTTTTATCTGCTTAGCTGTTCAAACGGTGAAAACCCTGATCAAACAAAGGCTATGCACACGATCACTTGCTGAAAAATGGCCACAACATAGCAAAAAAATGCGCGGCAATCAGGCTTTTTTATCGTTTGATGACAGCAAAAGCCGCATAAGCAACGAATATGATGACGGTAAGAGCCGACAATTGCCGGCTCATTGTTGATTGATGCAGACTTACTGACATTGACGATCGTTAATGCTTACCATCTGATCGTTATATTGGTTCAATGGTTTGTCGATTTCTTTAGGGTGGCTGAGAAGGTCGGCGAGGGCACTACGTAGCGCATAGTTACCTTCCATTGACTCTCCTTGACGAAAAGCAAACACGTCTTTCGCCAGTGACGACGGCGGCAGTGAGCTTTGCGACAGGGTTTTAACATCTTCTTGCGAGAGCATTAGCCATGATTCAACCGGCGCATCGAGATTGAGCTTGGCGCTGTCATTATTTAAATAATAGTCAAAAGCTTGTGCGTTCAGATTAAAGTGGTTGGTGCGGCCGCGTAAAAACCAGTCGGCTACCTCATCCAAAGAGGCGTCTTTTTCAACGGTCATCTCCACTAATGCTTGATACCAGTTAATTGATGCATCAACGTAGTCATGATATTTGGCTGAATAACAGTCTGCGTTTTCTACCGGTGCCGCGTGTGACATCATCGGCAACAAGGCTGCGACCAGTGCAAGGGCATAGCGTTTCATAGCATTTTCCTAATCGTTATCGTGTTTGCGCTTAATAATTATACGCACTAACCATGCGAGGTGCGCAAACAGTGAGGCTTGGGCATCATTATTATGATAAAACGCCCACATTGTAGAACGACCTACCGACAAAGTTAAATAACACATTGATATAAAAAGCCCTGTAGCAGAAAAGCTGTGAAGCTGCCCTCAGTTAGTCGTTGCTCTCAGTGACGAAAGTAAAAAAGATCGGCTTAGCGCACTAATGATAACCAGCAGGATGCAAATTCAGCGAAGCCCAGCCCACCTGGTGCCTCTGTGATCCAGGTGGGTGGGGTATCGAGTGCAGCAAGGTGGGGGGCAATATTGGCGACCCCAACACTGAGCGGAAAGTAGGCAAACATGTCGTTATCGTTGCGTGAGTCACCAATAAAGGCAACCTGTTGAGGGGCAGCCTTTTCTGTGACACCGTAACGCAAAAGCCAATCCAGCGTCGCTTGTTGTTTATTATGGGTACCCAACCATGCGTTAATATGAATAGAGCTAGCCGTTGCTTTGGCACCATATGCGTGGAGTGCCTCAAGCAATGCATCGACTTCGAATTGTGGCGCACGTTGGGTATGCTGACCAATATCAATGGCCACTTCACAGTGGCGGTAGGCTTGATCGGCGCTGAGGGTACGATTTGGATACTGCTCGAGTAAGTGATCAATCCAATCGCGCAGCCCGGGTTGTGCTTGCTGGGCGGTGTAGCTGATTTTTGTCTGTCGTCGGCCATCTTCATGCCACATCACCACGCCACCATTTTCACCGATGACCGCATCGACAGGCCAAGCGTTAATGATGTGATCACACCAACCTGCACAGGCCCCTGTCACGGGTACTACACGGATCCCCGCGTCACGCAATTCGGTTAATGCCTTCAGTGTTTGCCACGGAAGTGCCCCTTGCCACGTCAAGGTGTCATCAACATCGGTAAACAGCCACTGAACATCGCGCCAGCGTTCGGCGTGTTGATGCATCGATGACAAAGGCAAACACTGAATTGGCATGACGCTATGCTCCTAAAGTATGTTCCTAAAGATTAAATCGCCACAACCCGCTCATCGCTAAGCGCTTTCACATCAAGCGTCAGCCGTTTACCGCTTTCAGCCGCAAAGACATGCAAATTGTGCGGGTCAATCGCTAACGGTAGTTGATCGCCCTCCATCACTTTACTATGGCCTTCTAAGCGCAAGGTGATCAGACTATCCGTGTCCGCGATGTGACCATAGACCAACAAATCGACCCCTAACGCCTCCGTTAAGGTCACCGATAGCGTAAATTGCGCCTGGTCGTTAGGGACGATTTTTAAATGTTCAGGCCGTAGCCCAACACACACTGATGATGCGGTTGTGCCCTCGCAATAAGCCAGTGCGTGATGACCGATGGATAGGGTGTGGTTGTGGATTTGTCCGTCGACGATGTTCATCGCCGGAGAGCCAATAAAGGTGGCAACAAAGAGGCTGGCGGGCGCATCATAGACTTCCAGCGGTGTACCAATTTGCTCGACGTTGCCGCCATTTAACACCACTAACCGGTCGGCTAGCGTCATCGCCTCAACCTGATCGTGGGTAACATAGACCGCTGTCGTCTTGAGTTTTCGTTGCAGGCTTTTTATTTCTAAACGCATCTGAACACGTAGCTTAGCATCCAGGTTGGATAAGGGTTCATCAAACAAGAACACCTTGGGACGACGAACAATTGCACGGCCCATTGCCACGCGCTGACGTTGGCCACCAGACAGTTGATTGGGGCGTCTATCTAGCAAGTGAGCAAGCTCCAACATGGTCGCGACTTCGTTGACCAATGTTTCAATCTCCGCTTTTGGGGTGCCGCGGTTTCTCAATCCGTAAGCCATGTTATTAAACACACTCATGTGCGGGTAAAGCGCATAATTTTGAAACACCATCGCGATATCACGCTCACCCGGCTCCAGATCATTCACTCGCTTGTTGTCGATAATTAAGTCGCCATCCGAGATGGCCTCCAGGCCCGCAATCATGCGCAGTAATGTGGATTTACCACAGCCACTTGGGCCGACCAAGACAATCATCTCGCCATCTTGTACGGCCAAGTCGACACCATGAATAGCTTTGAACCCATTCGGATAGGTTTTTTGAAGTTGATCGAGGGTTACCGTTGCCATTTACTTCTCCGTCTCCACTAAGCCTTTAACAAATAGTTTTTGCATGCCCAAAACCACCAATACAGGCGGTAGCATTGCCATTAATGTGGTTGCCATGACGCGGTTCCATTCCACTTCACCGTCGCCAACAGACAACATGCGCTGAATACTCATCACGATGGTGTAATACTCGTCATCCGTGGTGATCAGAATGGGCCATAAATACTGGTTCCACCCATAGATAAAAGTGATCACAAACAGCGCGGCAATATTGGTGCGCGATAAGGGTAATAAAATATCTTTAAAAAATTTAAACGGACCTGCACCGTCCATGCGGGCGGCTTCCAGCATTTCCCCCGGCACGGTCATAAAGAACTGCCGGAATAAAAAGGTCGCGGTGGCGCTGGCGATCAGTGGAATCGTTAGGCCCGACATGGAATTCAACATATTGAGGTCGGCAATGACCTGGAATGTCGGCATAATTCGTACTTCAACAGGAAGCATTAAGGTCATAAAAATGATCCAAAATGCCAGCATGCGGCCAGGAAAACGGAAATAGACCACCGCATAGGCCGACAAAATTGAAATAGCCAGTTTGCCGATGGATATGCCCATCGCCATTAAAAATGAATTCCATAACATGCCTGCTACGGTGATATTTAACTCACGCGATGTCCCTTCGGTGAGTACTTCTGTAAACACAGATAAGCCTTTGTCACCAAACCATAATGGGGTGACACCACTCACAAACGCGCTGCTATCATGAGTGGCGGCGGTGAGCGCAAGCCACACGGGCAACGCAACAGAGGCCACACCCAGAATCAACACCAGATGCGAGAACACAGTAAGCCAAGGGCGACGTTCAACCATTAGTATACCCAATTAACTTGAAGATGCATGATTGAACATCTGAAAGTTATCGTTAATACGAGACGTCAAAGACCCTGCGATCTCAGGAAGAGTCACAGTAA
>NZ_MUFR01000051.1:0-15661 GCF_001996185.1 Salinivibrio costicola subsp. alcaliphilus | reverse complement strand
TCCACAGTTCTACTTCCGTACAACTGACGTGACCGGTACTATCGAACTGCCAGAAGGCGTTGAGATGGTTATGCCTGGTGACAACATCAAGATGGTTGTTGAGCTGATCGCACCTATCGCGATGGACGAAGGTCTACGCTTCGCTATCCGTGAAGGTGGCCGTACTGTAGGTGCCGGTGTTGTTGCTAACATCATCGCTTAATTTGATAGACATCTAGTCTTATCAATAGAAGGGAGCGCATTGCGCTCCTTTTTTTTCCTCTTTAATCGCCCGATACAGATATAAATAAGTCTTTCATCAATAACCAAGCGTTATATAAAAAACCTTTACCTTAAACGCAATGCAAACTATTCTCGTTATAGTTCATTTTTTGAGATGACTGAGATGTTAGTTTGTATTTGTCACAGCGTATCAGATAAAACCATTAAGCATTGGGTGCGCCAGCAAGGCGTCACCAGTATTCGCGAACTTCGTCAACTGACGCCTCTTGGATCTCAATGTGGTAAATGTGTGCGCCACGCTAAAGAGGTTATATACAACGAGAGTCAGCTTATCACATTGCAAAAAGCGAGCTAATAAGCGGTCAATATTTGACAGCCTCCTTATGGGTTCTACATTTGTAAAGTAGAACCCATAAGGAGGCTATTGCCATGAAAGGCGATCCAAAATCTATAGCGTTTCTCAACACGGTACTGGGCAATGAACTTGTTGCTATTAATCAGTACTTTCTTCATGCGCGCATGCTTAAAGACTGGGGGTTAAAAGTCATCGCGGATAAAGAATATGAAGAGTCGATCGATGAGATGAAGCATGCCGACAAGCTGATTGAAAGAATATTATTTCTTGAGGGCACCCCGAACCTCCAAGATCTTGGCAAACTGAGAATTGGCGAAGATACGCAAGAAATCTTTGAATGTGATTTGGCGATTGAAATGCAAGCCCATGAGGATTTAAAAGAGGCCATTGCTTACACAGAGAGCATCAGAGATTTTGTCTCTCGTGATCTGTTTCAATACATTCTTGATGACGAAGAAGAGCATATCGATTGGTTAGAGACTCAGATTGGCTTAATTGATAAGGTCGGCATCGCCAACTATAATCAAGCTCAGATCATCGAAGATGCCAGCGAAAAAGGTTAGGTTAAAACAGTCATCCCGCCTTGACGATGAAAAACGTGCCAGAGAGGCGCGTTTTTTTATGGCGTGTTTTTGACCAACGCTTGCAAAGCCATTGCGTATCGGTATAATGCCCGTCACTGCTTAAGTCATTGCGACTTCCGACGCAGTTGTGAACCAATGAGCATCGAGGAATGGAACAGTAAACTGTTCGTTTAATGTATACTCCGCTTATGTTCGCAGTCATAGAATAATGGCTGACAATGTGCCTAATTTTGGCACTACGGTTTCACATAAATTAATCGGCATTCCCTCGCCTTAGTGAGAAGGAATGGCGATATTGTTTGTGTAAATATTTTAGAATTTGGAGCTCTGTCTCATGCAGAACCAACGTATCCGTATCCGCCTGAAGGCGTTCGATCATCGTTTGATCGATCAGTCTACAGCGGAAATCGTTGAAACCGCTAAGCGCACTGGCGCACAGGTTAAGGGACCTATTCCTTTGCCTACTCGTAAAGAGCGCTTCACCGTTCTTATTTCTCCGCACGTAAACAAAGACGCACGTGACCAGTACGAAATTCGTACTCACAAACGTCTGATCGACATCGTTGAGCCAACAGACAAAACTGTTGACGCTTTGATGCGTCTTGACCTTGCTGCGGGCGTTGATGTTCAAATCAGCCTGGGTTAAGGGGGAGTAGATAATGATTGGTCTAGTCGGTCGTAAAGTCGGTATGACTCGTATCTTCAACGAAGATGGCGTTTCTATCCCGGTTACCGTAGTTGAAGTTGAAGCAAACCGTGTTGCTCAGGTACGTAAACCTGAAGTTGACGGGTATGCAGCAATTCAAATCACTACAGGCGAGAAGAAAGCAAGCCGTGTAAACAAGGCACAAGCTGGTCACTTTGCGAAAGCAGGTGTTGAAGCAGGCCGCGGTTTGTGGGAATTCCGTTTGGAAAATGATGAACAGTACGAAGTTGGCGCTGAGCTAAACGTAGAACTGTTTAACGAAATCAAAAAAGTAGACGTTACTGGCACGTCGAAGGGTAAGGGCTTCCAAGGCGGCGTTAAGCGTTGGAACTTCCGTACTCAAGATATGAGCCACGGTAACTCTTTGTCTCACCGTGCTCCTGGTTCTATCGGTCAATGTCAGACTCCAGGTCGCGTATTCAAAGGCAAAAAAATGGCAGGTCATATGGGTGCTGAGCGTGTAACGACTCAAAACCTAGAGATCGTACGTGTTGACGCTGAGCGCAATCTGCTTCTTATTAAAGGTGCAGTCCCAGGTGCGACAGGTGGCAACGTGATCGTTAAACCAGCCGTTAAAGCGTAACGTCGAGGAGATAGTAATGGAATTGGTAGTCAAAGGCGCCGACGCGCTAACTGTTTCCGAAACTACCTTCGGGCGTGAATTCAACGAATCCCTGGTACACCAGGTAGTCGTTGCATACGCAGCTGGTGCCCGTCAAGGTACTCGCGCTCAGAAAACTCGTTCAGACGTATCTGGTGGCGGTGCTAAGCCATGGCGTCAGAAGGGTACTGGTCGCGCCCGTGCAGGTACAATCCGCAGCCCAATTTGGCGCAGCGGTGGTGTCACTTTCGCAGCTCGTCCTCAGGACCATAGCCAGAAAGTAAACAAAAAGATGTACCGCGGTGCTCTTAAGAGCATCCTATCAGAGCTAGTTCGTCAAGAGCGTTTAATCGTGGTTGATAACTTCTCTGTTGAAGCACCAAAAACTAAAGAGCTTGTCGCTAAGCTGAAAGAGCTTGAGCTAAGCGACGTTCTGATCGTCACTGCCGAAGTTGATGAGAACCTGTTCCTTGCGGCACGTAACCTGTATAAGGTTGACGTACGCGATGCAGATACCATCGACCCAGTTAGCTTGATCGCATTCGACAAAGTCGTGATGACTGCAGATGCAGTTAAACAAGTTGAGGAGATGCTGGCATGATCACTGAAGAGCGTATCCTAAAAGTTCTGCGTGCTCCGCACATCTCTGAAAAAGCGACGATGGCCGCTGAAAACAACAACACTGTTGTGTTTAAAGTAGCTAAAGAAGCAACGAAAAAAGAGATCAAAGCGGCAGTTGAAAAACTGTTCGAAGTTGAAGTGAAGTCTGTTCGTACCCTTCTCGTTAAGGGTAAGACCAAACGTCAAGGTATGCGTGAAGGCCGTCGTAGCGACTGGAAAAAAGCGTATGTTGCCTTGAAAGAAGGTCAGGACATCGACTTCGTTGGCGGCGCTGAGTAAGACGGAGGAGTAAAAGCAAATGGCTATTATGAAATGTAAGCCGACTTCACCGGGTCGTCGTCACCTTGTTAAAGTGGTTAACCATGATCTTTATAAAGGTAAACCATATGCACCACTGCTAGAGAAAAACTCTAAGTCAGGCGGTCGCAATAACAACGGTCGAATCACAGTGCGTCACATCGGTGGTGGTCACAAGCATCATTACCGTGTAATTGACTTCAAACGTACTAAAGACGGTATCCCAGCGAAAGTTGAGCGTCTTGAGTATGATCCAAACCGTAGTGCAAACATTGCGCTTGTACTGTATACGGATGGTGAACGTCGTTACATTATCGCACCGAAAGGCCTAAAAGCCGGTGATCAGATTCAATCTGGTGCAGATGCAGCAATCAAGGTAGGTAACAGCCTGCCAATGCGTAACATCCCAGTGGGTTCTACTATCCACAACATCGAGTTGAAACCTGGTAAAGGTGCTCAGCTTGCTCGTTCTGCGGGTGCTTATGCACAGATCGTTGCTCGTGACGGCGCGTACGTCACACTCCGCCTGCGCAGCGGTGAAATGCGCAAGGTTCTTGCTGAAGGTCGTGCGACCCTTGGTGAAGTGGGTAATTCAGAGCACATGCTACGCGAACTGGGTAAAGCCGGTGCCGCGCGCTGGAAAGGCGCACGTCCAAGCGTACGTGGTGTTGCAATGAACCCGGTTGATCACCCACACGGTGGTGGTGAAGGTCGTACCTCAGGTGGCCGTCATCCAGTAACACCTTGGGGTATGCCAACTAAAGGCTTCAAAACCCGTAAGAACAAACGTACCGACAAGTACATTGTACGTCGTCGTAACAAGTAATTATTATCAGAGGATAAGCCATGCCACGTTCTCTCAAGAAAGGTCCTTTTATTGACCTGCACTTGCTGAAGAAGGTAGAGAAAGCGGTGGAAAGCGGTGACAAGAAGCCTTTAAAGACTTGGTCCCGTCGTTCAATGATCATCCCACAGATGATCGGATTGACCATCGCTGTCCATAATGGTCGTCAGCACGTACCCGTTTTCGTTTCTGAAGAAATGATCGGTCACAAGCTCGGCGAGTTTGCACCAACACGTACTTATCGCGGCCACGCTGCTGATAAGAAAGCTAAGAAGCGTTAAGGGGTAAGAAATGGAAGCTATTGCTAAACATCGCTTTGCTCGTATCTCGCCTCAAAAAGCACGTTTGGTTGCGGATCAGGTGCGCGGTAAAGACGTAGCACAGGCACTGGAACTACTGACTTTCAGCGACAAAAAAGCTGCTGACTTGGTTAAGAAAGTGTTGGAATCTGCTATTGCAAACGCCGAGCATAACGAAGGTGCGGATATCGACGATTTAAGCGTCGCCAAAGTCTTCGTTGATGAAGGCCCAATCATGAAGCGTATTATGCCTCGTGCAAAAGGCCGTGCCGATCGCATCTTGAAGCGTTCTAGCCACATCACTGTTGTTGTAGCAGACCGCTAAGAGACGAGGAGATAAAGCAATGGGTCAAAAAGTACATCCTAATGGTATTCGTCTGGGCATTGTAAAGCCTTGGAATTCCACTTGGTTTGCTAATAACCAAGATTTCGCTGACAACCTAGACGGCGACTTTAAGGTACGTCAGTTCCTAACTAGTGAACTGAAAAAAGCGTCAGTATCTCGCATCGTTATCGAGCGTCCAGCTAAGAGTGTTCGTGTGACTATTCACACTGCGCGCCCTGGTGTGGTGATTGGTAAAAAAGGTGAAGATGTTGAGAAACTGCGCGCTCACGTTGCAAAACTGGCCGGTGTACCAGCGCAAATTAATATCGCTGAAGTACGTAAACCTGAGCTAGATGCGCAACTTGTTGGCGACAGCATCGCATCACAGCTAGAGCGTCGTGTTATGTTCCGTCGTGCCATGAAGCGCGCCGTACAAAACGCTATGCGCCTAGGTGCCAAAGGTATCAAAGTGGAAGTAAGCGGTCGTCTTGGCGGCGCTGAAATCGCTCGTACCGAGTGGTACCGTGAAGGACGTGTGCCATTGCACACGCTTCGTGCTGACATTGATTACGCAACTTCTTCTGCTCACACCCAGTACGGTGTTATCGGCATTAAAACCTGGATCTTCAAAGGCGAAGTCCTAGGTGGAATGGCTGAAGTAGAGCAAAAGGCTGACAAGCCGAAGAAGCAGCGTAAAGGCCGTAAGTAAGGAGTCTATCGATGCTTCAACCAAAACGTACTAAGTTCCGCAAGACTTTTAAAGGTCGTAACCGCGGTCTGGCGCACGGTACTGACGTAAGCTTCGGTACCTATGGCCTAAAAGCTGTTGGTCGCGGTCGTATCACTGCGCGTCAAATTGAGGCGGCTCGTCGTGCGATGACTCGTCACATTAAACGTCAAGGCCAAATCTGGATTCGTGTCTTCCCCGACAAACCAATTACTGGTAAGCCGTTGGAAGTTCGTATGGGTAAGGGTAAAGGTTCAGTTGATTACTGGGTTGCCCAAATCCAACCAGGCAAAGTCCTGTACGAAATGGATGGTGTTCCTGAATCACTGGCTCGCGAAGCGTTTGAATTAGCTTCACGTAAGCTACCGATCAAAACCACTTTCGTAACTAAGGCGGTGATGTGATGAAAGCACAAGAACTACGTGAAAAGACTGTTGAGCAGCTGAATGAAGAGCTTATGGGTCTGCTACGTGAGCAGTTTAACCTGCGCATGCAAGCGGCTACAGGCCAACTTCAGCAAACTCACACTCTGAAAGCTGTTCGTCGCGATATCGCACGTGTAAAAACCGTACTGACTGAGAAGGCTAACGCATAATGAGCGAGAACATCCGCACTCAGCAAGGTCGCGTCATCAGCGACAAAGGCGATAAAACTATCGTCGTTGCTATCGAGCGTTTTGTGAAACACCCAATCTACGGTAAGTACATCAAGCGCACGAGTAAGCTACATGTACACGATGAATCTAACCAGTGTAACCAAGGTGATACTGTTGAGGTTCGTGAGTGTCGTCCAATTTCTAAGCGTAAGTCTTGGACATTGGTTCGCGTTGTTGAAAAATCACGCATCTAAGCGATTTTTCAGACAATAATAAGTCAAACGGCTCTCATTCGGGGGGCCGTTTATTTTTTATCTACCCATCTGGTCAAAATAGTGTTATTATTCGCCGCCCTTGTAAAAAGGCAGCCCGACCCGAGATGGGTCTAGATGTAATAACAGCGGAGCACTAACAATGATCCAAATGCAAAGTATGCTGGACGCAGCCGACAACTCCGGCGCTCGCAGTGTAATGTGTATTAAGGTTCTGGGTGGCTCTCACCGTCGTTACGCCCACGTTGGCGACATCATCAAAGTTACCGTTAAGGATTCAATTCCTCGCGGTAAAGTGAAAAAAGGTGATGTGCTTAAGGCGGTGGTAGTTCGCACCCGTAAAGGCGTACGTCGTCCAGACGGCTCTGTCATTCGCTTCGACCGCAATGCTTGCGTGTTGTTGAACAACACGAACGAGCAACTAGTCGGCACACGTATCTTTGGCCCTGTGACACGTGAACTTCGTAACGAGAAGTTTATGAAAATTGTGTCTCTGGCGCCTGAAGTTCTGTAAGGAGCGATCTCATGGCAGCTAAAATCCGTCGTAACGACGAAGTTATCGTTCTTGCCGGTAAAGATAAAGGCAAGAAAGGTAAAGTATCTAAGGTTCTACCAACCGGTAAAGTTATCGTTGAAGGTATTAACCTCGTGAAGAAGCACCAGAAGCCGGTTCCGGCTCTGGGCACTCAAGGTGGCATTGTTGAACAAGAAGCCGCTATTGATGTTTCTAACGTGGCTATCTTTAACGCAGCAGCTGGTAAAGGTGACCGTGTAGGCTTCCGATTTGAAGACGGCAAAAAAGTGCGTTTTTTCAAGTCGAATGGCGAAACTATTAAGTAATTCTGGAGTAGTACAATGGCGAAACTGCATGATTACTACAAAGAGACAGTTGTAGCTGAGCTATCTAAGCAATTTGGTTACAAAAGCATCATGCAAGTCCCAGGGATCGAGAAGATCACCCTTAACATGGGTGTGGGCGAAGCTCTGAACGACAAAAAACTGCTTGAAAATGCAGCTGCTGATATGACCGCGATTTCTGGTCAAAAGCCGCTCATCACTAAAGCACGTAAGTCAGTCGCAGGCTTCAAGATCCGTGAGGGCTACCCAATTGGTTGTAAAGTAACCCTACGTGGCGAGCGTATGTGGGACTTCTTCGAGCGCTTAATCGCGATCGCAGTTCCTCGTATCCGTGATTTCCGTGGCCTGAACCCGAAAGCGTTCGATGGTCGTGGTAACTACAGCATGGGCGTTCGCGAGCAAATCATCTTCCCTGAGATTGACTATGACAAAGTCGATCGTATCCGTGGTCTTGATATTACTATCACTACTACTGCAGGTACAGATGAGGAAGGTCGAGCTCTGCTGGCTGCCTTTAACTTCCCATTCCGTAAGTAAGGTGAAGGGTTACTGTTATGGCTAAAAAATCGATGAAAGCACGTGATGTAAAACGTGCGAAGCTCGCAGCGCGCTACGCTGAAAAGCGTGCCAACCTGCGTGCGACCATTAAAAGTGTCAACACGTCAGACGAAGAGCGTTGGGACGCAGTCCTGAAGCTTCAGTCGCTACCGCGTGATTCTGCGAAGTCTCGTCAGCGTAACCGCTGCAACCAGACTGGTCGTCCACATGGCTACCTACGCAAATTCGGCCTAAGCCGAATCAAGGTTCGTGAAGCTTGCATGAAAGGCGAGATTCCGGGTCTGCGTAAGGCAAGCTGGTAATTGAATCACGGGAGTAAAGACTTATGAGCATGCAAGATCCGATTTCGGATATGCTGACCCGCTTACGCAACGGTCAGACAGCAAAGAAAGTTGCTGTTAAAATGCCTTCGTCAAAGCTAAAGGTGGCAATTGCTGAGCTACTAAAAGCAGAAGGTTACGTGGCTGATGTCGCAGTAAATAGCGACGACAAGCCTGAACTGGAAGTGACGTTGAAATACTTCGAATCTAAACCAGTTATCGAGCAAATCCAACGAGTTAGCCGTCCGGGCCTGCGCATCTACAAAAAGAAAGATGAGTTGCCTTCAGTGATGGGTGGCCTTGGTATTGCGGTTGTATCAACTTCGAAAGGTTTGATGACCGATCGCGCAGCTCGCAAAGCGGGTCTGGGCGGTGAAATCATCTGCTACGTAGCGTAATAAGGAGTAGGAAATGTCTCGTGTTGCAAAAGCACCTGTCGTAGTTCCTGCCGGCGTAGAGGTGAAACTTGACGGTCAGGACATCACTGTAAAAGGAAGCAAAGGCGAACTTAGCCGCACGCTTCACGATATGGTGGCAGTAAACCAAGAAGAAAACACCATTACCTTCGCACCAAGTGTGGAACACGCTAAAGCATGGGCTCATGCTGGTACAGCGCGCGCACTGGTCAACAGCATGGTTGTTGGTGTAACAGAAGGCTTTACCAAGAAACTGATCCTGAAAGGTGTTGGTTATCGTGCAAACATTGCCGGTAACAAACTTAACCTGACACTTGGTTTCTCTCACCCGGTAGAACACGTTCTGCCTGAGGGTGTAAAAGCAGAGTGCCCAAGCCAAACTGAAATTGTTATCAGCGGTGCTGATAAACAAGCAGTTGGCCAGGTTGCTGCTGAAATCCGCGCATACCGCAAGCCAGAGCCTTACAAAGGTAAAGGTGTTCGTTACGCTGACGAAGCTGTGCGTACTAAAGAAGCTAAGAAGAAGTAAGGTAACACTATGGATAAGAAAGCATCTCGTATCCGTCGTGCGACCAAAGCACGACGCAAGATCGCGGAAATGGGTGCGACTCGCCTGGTGGTACACCGTACTCCACGTCATGTGTACGCACAGGTTATCGCTGGTAATGGCGCGGAAGTTATCGCCGCCGCTTCTACCGTAGAAAAAGCGATCCGTGAACAAGTTAAGAGCACCGGGAACAAAGACGCCGCTGCAGCCGTGGGTAAGATCATTGCTGAGCGAGCGAAGGAAAAAGGCATCGAAGCTGTTGCTTTTGACCGTTCCGGTTTCCAATACCACGGCCGTGTGGCTGCACTGGCAGATGCTGCCCGTGAAGCTGGTCTGAAATTCTAAGGTAGGTGGAAGATGGCTAACGATAAACAACAAAGTGATTTGCATGAGAAGCTGATCGCTGTAAACCGTGTATCTAAGACGGTTAAAGGTGGTCGCATCTTTACCTTCACCGCACTAACAGTGGTAGGTGATGGTAACGGTCGCGTTGGTTTCGGTTACGGTAAAGCCCGTGAAGTACCAGCAGCGATCCAGAAATCAATGGAAAAGGCGCGTCGTAACATGATTACTATCGCGCTGAACGACGGTACCCTGCACCATGCTGTAAAAGGCCGCCACACTGGTTCTAAAGTGTATATGCAGCCAGCATCAGATGGTACAGGTATCATCGCAGGTGGTGCGATGCGTGCCGTGCTTGAAGTAGCAGGCGTCCAAAACGTTCTGGCGAAAGCATACGGTTCTACCAACCCAATCAACATCGTTCGTGCAACGATCGATGGCCTGGGTGGTACGAAGTCTCCAGAAATGGTAGCTGCTAAACGTGGCATGCCTGTTAACGAAATTCTGGGGTAATCGACATGGCTAAGACAATTAAAGTAACTCAGACTCGTAGCGTTATCGGCCGTTTGCCGAAACACAAAGCGACCCTGCGTGGCTTGGGCCTACGTCGCATCAACCACACTGTTGAACTTGAAGATACACCGTGTATTCGCGGTATGATCAACAAAGTCAACTACATGGTTAAAGTGGAGGAGTAATCACATGCGTTTGAATACTCTATCTCCGGCTGCAGGCTCAAAGCCTTCTGCGAAGCGTGTAGGCCGTGGTATTGGTTCAGGCCTGGGTAAAACCGGTGGCCGTGGTCACAAAGGTCAGAAATCACGTTCAGGTGGTTCAGTACGCCCAGGTTTCGAAGGCGGTCAAATGCCTTTGAAACAGCGTCTGCCAAAATTCGGTTTTACTTCGCGTAAAGGCCTGACTTCAGCTGAGGTTCGTTTAGGCGAGCTGGCTAAAGTTGATGGTGACGTCGTAAGCCTTGAGTCGCTAAAAGCGGCAAACGTTGTTGCACAAGACACTCGTACGGCGAAAATCGTACTGTCTGGCGAAATCGCTCGTGCAGTAACCGTTAAAGGTGTTCGTGTCACTAAAGGCGCTAAAGCGGCAATCGAAGCTGCAGGCGGTAAAATCGAGGAATAATTAGCTCGAGGACGAGGTACAGATGGCAAAACAACCAGGACAAAACTTCAGTAGTGCAAAAGGCGGAGTTGCGGAGCTGAAAAGTCGCCTACTTTTTGTAGCAATGGCATTATTGGTATTCCGTGCCGGCTCTTTTGTGCCCATTCCTGGTATTGACGCTGCTGTACTTGCCGATCTGTTCGAACAGCAACAAGGGACCATCATTGACTTGGTTAACATGTTCTCTGGTGGTGCCCTTGAGCGTGCCTCGATACTGGCACTGGGCATTATGCCGTATATTTCGGCGTCGATTATTGTTCAGTTATTGTCAGTCGTTCATCCCGCATTAGCGGAATTGAAAAAAGAGGGTGAGTCTGGTCGTCGTAAGATAAACCAGTACACTCGCTACGGCACGTTGGTGTTGGCAACGTTCCAAGCAATTGGAATCGCGACCGGGTTACCAAGTATGATGCCGGGTCTGGTGATTAATCCAGGTCCTGCGTTTTACTTTACCGCGGTAGTTAGTTTGGTGACCGGTACCATGTTTTTGATGTGGTTAGGTGAACAAATTACCGAGCGCGGCATTGGTAACGGTATTTCGTTGATTATTTTCACCGGGATCGTCGCGGGTCTGCCACCCGCAATTGGACAGACAATAGAGCAAGCGCGTCAAGGCGACATGTCTCCGCTTCTCTTGCTAGGTATCGCAGTTATCGTATTGGCTGTCGTCTACTTTGTGGTCTTCATGGAGCGTGGTCAACGTCGTATCGTTGTTAACTACGCTAAGCGGCAACAAGGTCGTCGTGTTTTTGCAGCGCAAAGCACGCATCTGCCTCTTAAGATCAACATGGCAGGCGTTATTCCTGCGATTTTTGCATCAAGTATTATTCTGTTCCCTGGCACGCTTGCTAACTGGTTTGGTAAGGGTGATCAGACAAGCTGGCTGACCGATGTGTCTTTGGCACTGAGTCCGGGACAACCAGCGTATGTGATACTTTATGCGGCAGCGATTATCTTCTTCTGCTTTTTCTATACGGCGTTGGTATTTAACCCGCGAGAAACTGCAGATAACTTGAAGAAGTCAGGGGCGTTCGTACCTGGTATTCGCCCGGGTGAGCAGACTGCTAGATACATTGATAAAGTAATGACACGTTTGACCCTAGCGGGCGCCATGTATATTACCTTTATCTGTCTGATCCCCGAGTTCATGATGATTGCGTGGGATGTCCACTTTTACTTTGGTGGTACATCACTACTTATCGTAGTAGTCGTAATCATGGACTTTATGGCTCAAGTTCAGACTCATTTGATGTCTCAACAATATGAGTCCGTGTTGAAAAAAGCCAACCTAAAAGGCTACGGCCGCTAATAGGTTGTCTATTTACGGAGTTTAGCAATGAAAGTTCGTGCTTCCGTTAAGAAAATCTGCCGTAACTGTAAAGTGATCAAACGTAACGGTACCGTTCGTGTGATCTGCAGTGAGCCAAAGCACAAGCAACGCCAAGGCTAATAGCAGAATATTTTTCTTGCAAAATGAGGTCAGGCTGGCTACATTAGCCAGCCCACCTTTTGTATGTGCAAAAGAAGTGGCTATGCCGCTGCGTATCCTCGACGGGCTCTGCAGCGGTTCTACTTGAAAAGTACTAGGAGTGAATAGTGGCCCGTATAGCAGGCATTAACATTCCTGATCAAAAGCACGCTGTAATCGCATTGACTGCGATTTACGGTGTCGGCAAAACCACCTCTCAAGCTATTCTAGCTGATGTCGGTATTGCTGAAAGCACTAAGATCAGTGAACTATCAGAAGAACAGATCGACCAATTGCGTGACGGTGTGGCTAAATACACCGTAGAAGGCGATCTACGTCGTGAAATTTCCATGAACATCAAGCGTCTTATGGACCTTGGTTGTTACCGCGGTTTGCGTCATCGTCGCAGCTTGCCACTTCGTGGCCAGCGTACGAAGACCAACGCTCGTACCCGTAAGGGTCCGCGCAAACCGATCAAGAAATAATCGGGGTAGGTGAGTACTATGGCTAAACAAGCAACTCGTGCACGCAAACGCGTACGCAAGCAAGTCGCTGATGGCGTTGCGCACATTCATGCGTCTTTCAATAACACAATCGTGACGATTTCTGACCGTCAAGGCAATGCTCTAGCATGGGCAACTGCCGGTGGTTCAGGCTTCCGTGGCTCTCGTAAGTCAACTCCATACGCTGCGCAGGTTGCTGCTGAGCGTTGTGGTGAAATGGCTAAAGAGTACGGCCTGAAAAACCTCGAAGTGATGGTTAAAGGTCCAGGTCCAGGCCGCGAGTCTACTATTCGTGCCCTGAACGCTGCGGGCTTCCGCATCACTAACATTGTCGATGCGACGCCAATCCCGCATAACGGTTGTCGTCCACCTAAGAAACGCCGCGTTTAATACGCACTAGCGCTGTTTCTTAGAATATTGGAGAAAGATCATGGCAAGATATTTGGGTCCTAAGCTGAAGCTTAGCCGTCGCGAAGGTACTGACTTGTTCCTTAAGTCAGGCGTACGCGCGATTGATACCAAGTGTAAAATCGATAACGTCCCAGGCGTTCACGGTCAGCGTCGCGGCCGTTTGTCTGACTATGGCGTTCAGCTTCGTGAGAAGCAAAAAGTTCGTCGTATGTACGGCGTAATGGAAAAGCAGTTCCGTAACTACTATAAAGACGCTGCCCGCATCAAGGGCAATACAGGTGAAAACCTGCTTCAGCTTCTTGAAGGTCGTCTAGATAACGTAGTTTACCGCATGGGCTTTGGTGCCACTCGCGCCGAATCACGTCAGCTGGTAAGCCACAAAGCGATCCTAGTTAACGGCAAAGTTGTTAACGTACCTTCTTTCAAGGTTTCGGCAAACGACGTGGTTAGCATTCGCGAGAAGGCGAAGAACCAGGCGCGCATTAAAGCAGCTCTAGAAGTTGCGGCACAGCGCGAACTGCCAACTTGGATCGAAGTAGACAGCAAGAAGATGGAAGGCACATTCAAACGCCTACCAGAGCGTTCTGATTTGTCTGCTGACATCAACGAACACCTGATCGTCGAGCTTTACTCTAAGTAAAGCTGAACTAAAGAGAGGACATAATGCAGGGTTCTGTAACAGAATTTCTTAAGCCGCGTCTGGTTGATATTGAACAAGTTAGCTCGACGCACGCAAAAGTAACTCTTGAACCTCTAGAGCGTGGCTTTGGCCATACTCTGGGGAATGCGCTACGTCGTATCCTACTTTCATCTATGCCAGGCTGTGCGGTGACGGAAGTTGAAATTGACGGCGTATTGCACGAGTACAGCACCAAAGAAGGGGTTCAGGAAGACATCCTGGAAATCCTACTTAACCTTAAAGGCCTAGCCGTTAAGGTTGAGGGTAAAGATGAAGTTATCCTTACTCTGACCAAGTCTGGTGCAGGCCCTGTTGTTGCAGGCGACATCACCCATGATGGTGGTGTTGAGATTGCGAACCCAGAACACGTTATCTGCCACCTGACTGATGCAAACGCGGAAATTAGCATGCGTATCAAGGTAGAACGTGGTCGTGGCTATGTACCAGCGTCTGCGCGTATCGATAGCGAAGACGACGAGCGTCCCATTGGTCGCCTACTTGTCGATGCAACGTTTAGCCCAGTAGATCGTATTGCTTACAATGTTGAAGCAGCACGTGTTGAACAGCGTACCGACCTTGATAAGTTAGTCATCGATATGGAAACTAACGGTACACTGGATCCTGAGGAAGCGATTCGCCGTGCGGCAACCATCCTAGCTGAACAGTTGGATGCGTTTGTTGATTTACGCGACGTGCGTGTCCCTGAGGAGAAAGAAGAGAAGCCAGAGTTCGATCCGATCCTACTGCGTCCTGTAGACGATCTTGAACTAACTGTTCGCTCTGCAAACTGTTTGAAAGCAGAAGCGATTCACTATATCGGTGATCTGGTACAGCGTACTGAGGTTGAGCTTCTTAAAACACCAAACCTTGGTAAGAAGTCTTTGACAGAGATTAAAGACGTGCTGGCATCACGTGGTCTATCTCTAGGCATGCGCCTAGAAAACTGGCCGCCAGCATCAATCGCTGAAGATTAATCAGTTACTGATTATTTAGTTAGAAGGATTAGGTCATGCGCCATCGTAAGAGTGGTCGTCAACTCAATCGCAACAGCAGCCATCGTAAAGCGATGTTCAGCAACATGGCTAGCTCGCTGGTAACTCACGAAGTTATCAAAACAACTTTGCCTAAGGCAAAAGAGCTGCGTCGCGTTATTGAACCGTTGATTACCTTAGCTAAGAACGACAGTGTTGCTAACCGTCGTGTAGCGTTCGCTCGCACTCGTAACGACGAAGTAGTAGCGAAACTGTTTAATGAACTCGGCCCACGTTTTGCTTCACGTGCAGGCGGTTACACTCGCATTTTGAAATGCGGTGTTCGCTCAGGTGATAAAGCCCCTATGGCTTACATCGAGCTCGTAGATCGCCCAGAGCAAGACGCTGAGGAAGCTGCAGAATAAGTTATTTATTTTTGTAGTGTATTTAGAAAAGCCAGGCTTATGCCTGGCTTTTTCTTTATCTAAACTTATCTTTTTGACGTAAGCCGCGATATAGCATCAATGAGTAAAAATATTATTGGTGACGCTTTTCGTCACTCTCATCGCGCTAATAGATCTCGTCGGTGTTAAGAATAGCCAGACAGTTTTGAACGAAATACGCCCAATGTGGGGCTAAAGTCAGCAACAAGGTTTAATTTTGAACAAACAAAAAAGAAAATGAAATTTATTGTTGACGGTTGTCACGTTTTCTCTAGAATGCAGCCCTACTTAACGCGGAGACAACGCGTTAGGGAAGTCAAAAAGAGATTTTATTTCAGGCCCTGAGGGTTGAAAATAAAAGATAGAATTTCTTCTTGACTTTAACGGCAAGGCGCGTAAGATACGCAGCCCTGACCAAGCGAAGCTTCGCACAGTCAACGCTCTTTAACAATTTGACCTATGCAATCTGTGTGGGCACTCGTTGAGAATAGACAAAAAGATTTATTCGATGAACTGAGTGA
>NZ_MUFR01000006.1:0-95975 GCF_001996185.1 Salinivibrio costicola subsp. alcaliphilus | reverse complement strand
GCTTCATAACCGGTGTACGAGAGCATCAACGACGATTACTGAAATTGTTGGGCCAGTTATACGAAGCGGTTTATTCCTAAATTAGGTGCGGAAACTCGGATTCATTTCTATTACCAACAAGCGCTCTATCATAAAATTCGGATTTCTCCGATGATTTGCTTTTAAAGTTTTTTGCCAGAACATCTTTTATTTCATGAAACGGCAGAGGGTCTCCCTCTTTGGTAAAGCAACTTGACAAACTTACCAAAGAAGTCCCTAAGTTTGAATGCCAATATAGGTGTTCACGCTCATCATGCGGAGGGCTAACCGGGATGGGATATTGATTATCTAAGATAGAGTCAGCAAATTGATTGAAATAAACAGCACACGCACGTAAGTAGTCCTGCCCATCCTGAAGGCTTACAGATCTGTCCTCGTTTACTGCATTAGACTGCCGGCTACGTTGTTTCGGTATAAGAGCAAGAATCTCATTGTTCGATAGCTGAAATGCCCACTGGATAAAGCTTCGCGCAGTATTTAAGCGTTTTAAAATTGACGATGGTTTTAGAGATGAATGACCACTCACACGCCCCCTTTGGTCAAGTATGTTTTGATAGCGTTTATACTCGCTTACCAACCCATCTAATGTGGTTGGCTTCAAGCCTCCGTCAAAGTCACAAAAGGAAAAGAAGTACCGCAAGCTATGCAGGTTTTGCCGAAGCGTTTCATCGCGCCATCCTTTGTTAAATGCGGTATACAAATAGTTTCGTAGCCACCCTACTCTTTCTGACGATAAAGATTTGGTATTAACCGAGCTGGGAATATAGTGTTTACCACTCAGGTAGCGCTCTGAATCCAGGGCGCGATCCAGATAACACACTCTGCCAATATCCACTTTAAATTGCATACCATCTGACCGGATTCCTCTTATCACTACCGTTTGAGGAGCATACACTTGGGGCAACTTCTTAGGGGTAATTTCAATTAAAGGGCGACTGGCGATAGAGTTACTCATAATCGTAACCACACATCATCTCGCCAAAAGCTTCTTGTATGTCATAAAACTCGGAAAGCTCGGAGTCGAAGTTGAGGTACCCTTCAGTCGTTTTAAAATTGCTGTGATTTAAACGCTGCCTAACATGATCAAAGATTTTTGAATCAGGATAACCGTTTGCTCTCATAGATCTCACGATATTCATACCCATCGTCGCCCTGAGATCATGAAAAGTGAAGACTTTAAAGTCTGGTTCGGTTTTCTGGATGCGAGAAATAAACCGACCCAACTCATTCCTGAGAGACTGACCGTTCTTAGGCACCATCATAGGCGCTTTAATATTCCAGGCCGCGTTAGGATCCTGGCGATCCAGTATCTCCCGTTGAGCTGTATAGTAAGGATTTCCATCTCGGGTTAAAAATACATAGTTATCGTCTGTATCACCATAAAAACTATTATCAAGAAGTCTGCGGTCTTCTGCACGCTCACAGTCGATATAGGCCATCAAATCATGAATTATCTCACGCCTAAAAATCAGCCTATTTAATCTGCTACCCTTCGTATCAGCCTTGTAGCGCTGACCTCCATTTATAACAACATGAGTCATCGACGGAGTAGCTTCTAATTCACTATAAGCTTTCTTGATACAGCCGATACTTAATGTACATACGGTTTGCTGCCTAGCTCCTGTTTCAAGTGCGACTCGAATCATTAATTCCAATTCTATCGAGGCGTAATTTTTTCTAAATCCATCAAAAATAATCTTCTGCTCTCCCGGGGTTAAAGGACGCAAACTCCCCCCGTCTCTTAGTTTCCCTAGTGGAGAGTTTTGATGTCTGCTGCTCTTGATCCTAAGGTCATTCGTAATGACCTGAGTACTTCGAACTAAACCTACCCGATTGGTGATCATTATCGACTTTCTTATCGGGGTGAATGGCTTATTTTCTAAACTCTCTTCCGGCACCAGAGATTCATACCGGATGTTTTTATAGAAGTGAGCAACCGTAGAAAGTACGTTATTAATGCTTTCGGCACTAAAATCGTGGTTATCCAAAACTTGACTCATGAACACCCTGAATTTTTGTGGTGCACGTTCGTAGTAAAGTTTAGGAAGATCTAGAAAATGCTGCCCTGTGTCTTCTAGGTACTGGAGATAGTACTTTAAGTGAGTTGCTCTTGCTGTGAGCGTTCTCATATTAGAAAGGCTTGGCTTTTCTAACTGGCCCAACAGATAGGCATTGCCAATATCCCAGGGTAGTCCATTTGATTGAAGGATGACTGGCATCTTTGGAAAATAACCACTGCCTTCTATGTGGGAAAAGCGATATTCATATTCGTCTACCGCGTCCCCCTCTTTCCACATCAATCGCCCCTTATGGAAGTGGCTTAAATGGATAACTCTCGCTGTTGATTCAAAAAGATCATTGAGGGTGGCTTTCATACCTATTGAATCCCCTTAGGATGTACATCATACGAACATGAGGTTCTTAGTATGTCAACCTTTAAAGAGATGCGTGGATTTCGTGTAGCGCTGAGGCAAAAAAACCACGCGCAAAGATCACGCGGTGATGCGGGTGATTTGAATTCGCCGGCAGATAAATAGGCTCATCGCCGCCCAGTAACAGCTCGGTGTTAAAAGTCGCGAGAAAGGTTTGGTTAAACAGTTGAATTAAATCGTGATAGTTATGAGTCATAGGGGAAAGTTACAAACATGCCCCGCCAACGAATGACGGGGGGAGCGTCAACAAATAACAAGATACATGAAGCGTGTGTGAATTGGCGGGCCGGCTTTTAACGGCCAACTTGCCCACGATGACGGAGCAAATGGTCCATCAGTACGATTGCCACCATGGCTTCGGCAATCGGCACCGCACGGATCCCCACACAAGGATCATGACGGCCTCGGGTCACCACATCGGCAGCGTCACCATGAACATCAATACTCTTACCCGGCACGGTGATGCTAGATGTGGGCTTTAATGCCAAGTGCGCGACCAGTGGCTGTCCTGAAGAGATACCGCCAAGAATGCCTCCCGCATGGTTCGAGGCAAACCCGTCCGGGTGGATTTCATCACGATGCTCACTGCCACGCTGATTCACTACATCAAACCCATCTCCGATTTCGACCCCTTTCACCGCGTTAATCCCCATCAATGCATGGGCAATATCGGCATCTAAACGGTCAAACACCGGCTCGCCAAGGCCGACAGGAAGGTTTTCTGCCACCACGGTGAGCTTGGCACCGATTGAATCTCCGTCTTTTTTCAGTTGACGGATCAGCGCATCCAATTCCTCAAGTTTATTCACATCTGGGCAAAAGAAAGGGTTTTGCTCAACTTGCGCCCAGTCGACGGTATCGATGGTGACCTCGCCCATTTGCGCCAGATAAGCGCGCACTTGAATGCCGTGCTCTTGCGCAAGGTACTTTTTAGCCACCGCACCGGCTGCCACGCGCATGGCTGTCTCACGCGCCGACGAACGACCGCCGCCACGATAATCACGGACGCCATATTTATGGTGATAGGTGAAATCAGCATGGCCTGGACGAAACACATCTTTGATTTTGGAATAATCTTTTGAGCGTTGATCCGTGTTTTCAATCATCAACCCAATCGATGTACCGGTGGTTTGGCCCTCAAACACACCAGAGAGAATTTTGACCGCATCGGGCTCACGGCGCTGCGTGGTGTACTTAGACGTGCCCGGCCGGCGACGATCCAGATCCTGTTGCATGTCTGCTTCCGTCAGCGCTAACCCCGGTGGGCAGCCATCAATAATAGCGCCCAACGCCACGCCATGACTTTCTCCAAAGGTGGTGACGCGAAAAATTTGTCCAATCGTATTGCCTGCCATGCCTTCCTCTGTTTGCCTGATGGGCATTGTTGTGTTTTTGCATACTTTGTTAGCAATTAACCATAAAGCAACCAAAGACGCAAAAAAATCCGCTGACTCGCCCCCTAAATAGAAAAAAGCCAGCACAAGGGCTGGCTAAGTAACACGAGCAAAGGCACGCATTAATCGCGATAAAGGGCAAATTCATCGGCACAGGCGACTAAATCGCGACGCGTAATCATAAAGACACCATGGCCTCCCTGCTCGAATTCAAGCCAATGCAAGGGCAAATGACCATACTGCTCTTGCATATGCACCATGGAGTTGCCCACTTCACAGATCAACACACCGTCTTCGCTAAGATAATCCGGCGCATTGGCAAGCATTCGACGCACCAACTTCAATCCATCCGTCCCCGCGGCGAGGCCCAGCTCTGGCTCATGACGGAACTCATCCGGTAAGTCGTCCATGTCTTCTGCATCGACATAAGGCGGGTTGCTCACAATTAAATCGTATTTGTCTTGTGGCACTTCTTTAAGCAAATCGGAACGGATTGGGATCACTTGCTCTTCCAAGCCGTGATCCTGAATATTGATTTCGGCAACATCGAGCGCATCGGTGGAAATATCAACCGCGTCTATCTCGGCATTGGGGAAGGCGTAAGCACAGGCAATCGCGATACAGCCACTGCCGGTACACAGATCCATTATTCGGTTCGGTGCATGCGGCAAAATACCGGCAAACTCTTGTTGGATGAGCTCACCTATCGGAGAGCGAGGCACCAATACCCGTTCGTCGACAAAGAACTCTAAACCACAGAAATAGGCCTTATTGGTCAAATACGCGACCGGCGTTTTATCGTTAATACGCGCAATCACACGCTCAACAATACGATGCTTTTCACTGGTTGTTAGGCGAGAAAAACGGGTTTCAGACGGGACATCAATAGGAAGATATAAGGTCGGGAGTACCAGCTGAACCGCTTCATCCCAAGCATTGTCAGTGCCATGGCCGTAAAATAACCCTGCCGCATTGAAACGACTGACTGTCCAGCGCAGCATGTCTTGCAGCGTATGTAACTCACTGACCACTTCTTCAGTAAAAATCGTATCCACATTGGCCTCCATCGGCTTCATGCAATTTGGGGTCGCCCTTTGACGCTAGGTCAGTACAATAAGCAGCATTTTGAGCTGGCTGATTGTACAATGAGCCTATTACCTCGGAGACAGTTTTTTTATGAGCAAAAAACCATCGATGACGGAAGAGGAGTTAGCACTATTCCGTGATGCCGTCAAAGGCGCAAAAAAGTTGGAGCAGGATACCATAAACCCGCCACAACGCCAGATGAGCAAACCACGTAAACAACGCCAGTTTGAGCGGCAAAGTAGCGACCATGCCTTTTATTTCTCCGATCAGTTTGAGCCACTTTTAACGGAGTCAGGGCCCATGCACTATGCGCGGCAAGACGTCTCTAAGTACGAAGTCAAACGGCTTCGTCGTGGCGTCTATGTGCCCGATATCTATTTAGATTTACATGGCATGACCCAAACCGAGGCAAAGCGAGAGCTCGGGGCGATGCTCGCCGAGTGCGTCAAAGAGGGGACCGGCTGTGCCAGCGTGATGCACGGTATTGGTAAAGGCATCCTCAAAGAAAAAATCCCCCTCTGGCTCGCCCAGCATCCCAGCGTGATGGCGTTTCATCAAGCGCCACGCGAGTTTGGTGGCGATGCTGCCCTCTTGGTATTAATCGAAGTGCCTGAGCGTTAGCGTCCGAGCTGACGTGGCGACATCAGGGTAGCCAGTGACGCCTGTTGCGTCGCTGTGTCAACGTCAATGATCGCCATTGCCGAGGTGGCAAACATTGGCGGTTGGCCCTCTTTTATCCATTCATTGGTCAAGTAGCCAACCAGCGGTAAATGTGAGATCAACAAAATCACACCGGGATTATCTACCTCTATCATCGCGCTTAGATACGTATGGACCTGATCGCTGTTTCCATACGGCGTAATACCCTCTTCAGTGAGTACTTCGCCAGCGGCAGGCAATAGAGGCGCACATGCTTGCCATGTCTGTTGCGCGCGTAAATACGGACTGACGAGTACTTTATCAATGGCCTGCCCGTTAAGCTGCTGCTGGAGCCAGGTTGCCATTTGTTGGCTTTGTTGCTCGCCATGCGCGGTCAATCCGCGTTCACTATCACTGGCCGCGAAAGCTTGTGCTTCGCCATGACGCATTATGATCAATTTCATCGCGTTAATACCCACACTTCTATACTGAGATTTGCTGCATGCTACCAAGGTAAAACACCAAAGACCAAATAAGTGGTTTGCGACTCTGGTCAGTGGTAGTCATACTTAACCTTAACTTATTTACTTTAAAAGTGAGTTGCTTGTGTACGTCAGCCCAAACGACAACAAACACTACCGTTATATCACGCTGCCTAATGCATTGCGTGTTTTACTGATCAACGATCCACAGGCGCATCGCAGCGCCGCGGCCTTGTCGGTCAATGTGGGACACTTTCATGATCCGGTAGACCGACAAGGGCTCGCTCACTTTCTCGAGCACATGCTATTTTTAGGCACTGAGTCTTACCCAGTGATTGGCGATTTTCAGCGATTTATCAGCCAACATGGTGGCCATAACAACGCCTGGACGGGGACAGAAAATACCACCTTCTTTTTCGATATTCGTCCCAATCAGTTCGCCCCCGCCTTAGATCGCTTCAGCGCTTTCTTTATTTCACCGCGTTTCGACGCAGATGCCGTGGATAAAGAACGTCAATCAGTTGACGCTGAATATCGCATGAAGCTCAATGATGATGTGCGACGTATCTATCAAGTTCACAAAGAAACCATTAATCCTCAGCATCCGTTCGCCAAATTCTCCGTCGGTAGTGTAGAAACATTGGCTGACCGTCCGGATCAATCAGTGCGCGATGATTTGATCGCATTTTATCACGCCAATTACAGCGCGAATTTGATGACGGTTGCGCTCACCGGACCACAATCGCTCGATGACCTTGAGGCGCTGGCCCAGCAATATTTTGCCGCGATTGCTAATCATGATTATCCCGTGCTTACCGTTGACGCACCGCTAGTGACCAAGGCCGAGCGCCATCAATGGGTCACCATTGCGCCGCTTAAAGAGGTGCGCAAACTCACCCTCGCTTTCTCCGTGCCAGAAAGCCCTGATCAATATCGTACCAAGCCTTTATCTTACATTGCCCATCTGCTCGGTTATGAAGGCCCGGGTAGCCTGATGTCATTATTAAAAAATAAAGGCTATATCAACACACTCTCAGCAGGCGGCGGGATCAGTGGGCGAGACTTTCGCGAGTTTACACTTGGCTTTGCGCTCACCGAATTGGGCTTAAGCCACATCGACGATATCATCACCCATGTTTTTGAAGCGATCGCATTGATTCGACAGAACGGTGTCCAAGCTTGGCGCTATCAGGAAAAGCGGCAAGTGCAAGAGTTAGCTTTTCACTATCAAGACGCACTTCGCCCTATTGATACCGTGAGTCAGTTGGTCATGAATATGCACCATTACGCACCGGCCGATCTCTTGTATGGAGATTATATGATGGCCGGCTTCGATCACACTCAAATTCAAACCATGTTGCAGCATATGAGCGTCGATAACGTTCGAGTGATGCTGGTGGCAAAAGGCTTTAGCCATGATCAGCAAGCAGAATGGTATCAAACGCCTTATTCCATCAAACGGTTTTCTGCTAAGCAAATCGCACAATGGAAAACAGACTCGATATCGCCAGCGCTCGCCCTACCGGATCCAAACCCCTATATTGCCGATGCACTGCACCCGCTCCCCGTTGAGCCCGACCAAAGTGACACCCCGCACTTAATCGAGACGTTGCCAGGCTTTCGTCTCTGGCATGGCCAAGAGCCACACTTCCGCGTGCCGAAAGGGCATGTCTATATTGCCATTGATAGCCCACATGCGGTCGCGACGGTTAAAAATATTGTCATGACCCGGCTTAGCGTTGAGATGTTATTAGAAGCATTGAATGAGCAAGCGTATCAGGCCGAAATTGCGGGCATGAATTACAATTTGTATGCGCACCAAGGCGGCGTGACCTTAACCCTCAGTGGCTTTAACGATAAGCAACCTTTATTACTCAAGCTGATTTTACAGCGATTTTCTCAGCGCAGTTTTAATCCCGAACGCTTTGAAACGATTAAAGCGCAGCTAAAACGAAGCTGGGAAAATGCCGAGAAAAATAAACCACTCAGTCAGCTTTACAACAGTATGACCGGCTTATTGCAACCCAATAACCCACCATATCATGCCCTTTTAAGTGCATTAGAGACGGTGACATTGCGCGATCTACCTGAGTTTGTCGAGGCCATGCTCGCCACCCTCCATGTCGATATGTTTGTCTATGGCAATTGGCACCTTAACCATACGCAAGCACTGGCCAACACCGTTAAAGATGCGCTACGCGTAGAAGGGCAAGCCTATCAAGAATCGGTGCGACCGCTGACCTTGCTCGACGGTGTGGGCACCGTCAGTTATGAGCGCACTCTTGGACACGCAGAGTCCGCGCTCTTGGTGTATTATCAAAGCGCATCTACCGACCCGGAGGCGGTGGCGACCTATACCCTCGCGAACCATCTCATGTCGTCCGCTTTTTTTAACGAATTACGGACTAAACAACAACTTGGTTATATGGTTGGCGCGAACAATTTACCCCTCAATCGTCACCCTGGATTGATTTTTTACGTGCAATCGCCGTTGGCAGGCCCTGAGTTATTAATGGGGGCGATTGACGATTTTTTGAATGCGTTTTTTATGGTGCTCTTGGAGATGAGCGAATCGCGTTGGCAGAGCAGCAAACAGAGCCTACTCGCCCAGGTGCGAGAGCCAGATAACAATTTACGCGCGCGCGCGCAACGTTACTGGATCAGTATTGGCAACAAAGATTATCACTATCAACGTCGCGAGCAAGTGGCCGACGCCATGGCTGAGCTCACACGCGCTGATATGGTACGCTTTGTGGTCAATACCTTAAAACCAAGAACCGCCGATAGACTTGTGATGCACAGCTGTGGCATTGACCACCAAGACGATGCCACCTTAGACGGCGCTCACCCTATTACCGATATTGAGGCTTTCCGTGCACAGTGTCGGCGCAGTGAAGACTAACCTACCGTTAAAATATAAAAAAACAGGGCCGCGCTTTGTGGCCCTGTTTTTTTGCTTGGCGCTCGCTCTTTTTTAAGCGACGCGCTTATTCGGTATCGGGATAGAAGACATCGCCTTCTTTCGCCATTGCCAACAGGCGTTCACAAGGCGCAAACCGTTCACCGTAACGATTTTGATGCGCTTGGAGCAAGCTCACCACACGTTCGATACCAATATGATCCATGTAGCGGAACGGTCCGCCCAAAAATGGCGGGAAGCCAATGCCAAAGATCGCACCAATATCGCCATCTCGTGCCGAGCGAATGACGCCCTCGTCGAGGCAACGTGCCGCCTCATTCAGCATCATTAGCGCGCAACGCTGGGCCACTTCATGACCCGACAAACTCGCATTGAGTTTAATGTTCAATAAGCTATAGATCTTTTTATCAACCTGCTTACCTTTGCTGCCTTTTTTACTGGCATCGTAGCGATAAAAGCCTTTACCGGTTTTACGCCCTTTACGGTCATCATTTAACAGCACATCAAAGACATCTGGCGCTTCAAAGCGCTTACCCAGCTCCTGGGTGAGAATTGGCGCAATTTTAGCCCCAATATCAATACCCACTTCGTCAAGCAACGTAATAGGACCGACCGGGAAACCAAAGTCGAGCAATGCATTATCGATATGTTCAATCGTTTCGCCAGCCAATAACACACGCGCCGCCTCGTTCATGTACGGGGCAAGAATCCGGTTCACATAGAATCCAGCGCTATCCCCCACCACAATCGGTGTTTTCCCCTGTTTGCGAGCAAGCTCGACCACGGTAGATATCGTCTTATCACTGGTCCCTTGGTGCGGAATTACCTCGACTAAAGGCATTTTTTCCACCGGGCTGAAGTAATGCAAGCCAACAACCTTCTCTGGCCGCTGGCTGCCTTCGGCAATTTGGTGGATAGGCAGTGAAGAGGTATTGGTGGCAAAAATAGCGTCTTTACTTGTTATCGACTCCATCTCTTGCACCATGCGGTGTTTTAGCGATAAATCTTCAAACACCGCTTCAACCACCACGTCAGCATTCGACAAGGTCGTGGCTTGTGTGTCACCAGACAGTTGCATCATGGTCGCTTGCAACTCAGCCTTGCTGATTTGTTTACGCTTCCGCTTTTTGTTGAGCAACGCGTAACTGTAGCGAAGCGCGTTTAAAATGCCGTCTTCACTGACATCTTTCACTCGCACGGGGTAACCGGCTTTGGCAACGGAGACATGGGCGATGCCCGCCCCCATCAAGCCACCACCGAGAACACCGACTCGTTCAACCTGACCTGGCTCAGCGTCCGCGCCATTTTCTTTTTTCATCGCGGTCGTTGCAAAGAAGAGACTGCGTAATGACTTTGATTCAGGCGTCATCACCAGCTCGCCAAACTGTCGAGCTTCTTCCGCGAAACCTGTTTTTAGTCCTTTATCTAGGCCTTTTTTGACCACCGCTAAGATAGCATCCGCTGCCGGATAATTACCCCGCGTTTTGGCACGCGCTTTTTTACCCGCTTGATCAAAGACGAGGTTACGCCCTACCGAATTTCCGCTTAACATCCAGCTTTGCCATGTCCGGCTCCGTTTCGGCTTGGACTTTTGCGCCAACGCTTCGGCGACATCAAGTAGAACCGTATTCGGAACACAATCATCAATCACGCCGAGTTTTTTCGCTTTCTTCGCCCGAAGCTGCTTACCGGTTAGCATCATGTCCAATGCATCCGGGACGCCTATTAAGCGCGGTAAACGCTGCGTACCGCCCGATCCGGGGAGCAGACCAAGTTGCACCTCCGGCAAGCCCAGTCGCGTTTTATCCCAATCAGTAGCAACCCGACTGTGACAGGCAAGAGCTAACTCTAACCCACCGCCTAAACAAGGACCATGAATCGCAGCCACCACATGAAAAGGCAGTTTTTCAATGCGTGAGAATAAGGCTTGCCCTTGTCCCGCTATCTCACTCGCTTGTTCGGCACTTTCACACGCCTCTAGCATGCGCACGTCAGCGCCTGCGACAAAGTTGTCCGGTTTGCCAGAGTGAATCACCAGTCCTTCAATCGATTGATTGCCCTCGAGTTGATCCAGCACCGCTGAAACGCCCTCGACAAAACTCGCTTGCAAGGTGTTCATGCTCTCGCCAGGCACATCAATGGTCAGCCAAGCAATGTGATTATCAGCAATCGTTAGCGTAAAGGCTTGTGTATTATCGGTTGTCATTATTCTGCCTCCAAGATCATTGCAGCACCTAGCCCACCAGCCGCGCACGCGGTGTTAAGCGCTAATCCTCCACCACGACGTTTCAGCTCACGCAGTGTTTGAGTGATCATGCGCGCGCCTGTAGCAGCAAAGGGATGGCCGTAAGCAAGCGAGCCGCCCAGCACGTTGAATTTGTCCATATCAATTTCACCGATAGCGCGATCACGATTGAGGTGCTCTCGGGCAAAGGTGTCAGAGGCAAACATTTTCACATTCGATAGGGTTTGCGCGGCAAACGCTTCGTGCATATCAATCAAGGTCAGATCCGCCAACGTGATCCCCGCACGATCTAACGCCATCGGGGTCGCATACGAAGGCCCCATCAGCATGTCTTTTTGCACACCAATCGCCGAAAACGCATAAGAGCGTATATAGCCTAAGACCTCGAGTCCAAGCGCTTTAGCACGGCTTTCTGGCATCATTAGTACTGCCGCCGCACCATCAGTGAGCGGCGTACTGTTTGCCGCGGTCACAGAGCCATGTTTACGGTCAAATGCAGGGCGTAATTTGGCATAATCTTCCAGGGTGGAATGGGGACGCAAGTTATTATCTTGTCCAATCCACGCTTTGTATGGCTCAGGATACGCCGTCATGACTTCATCACTGAGCAAGCCTTCATCCCACGCTTTACTGGCAAGCTGATGAGAACGAAGTGCGAGTGCGTCTTGATCGCCCCGTGAAATTTGATGTGACTTCGCCATTTGCTCAGCGGTCTGCCCCATGCTGAGGCCGGTTGAGTATTCGGCGACGGCCGGTGGTACAGGGGCTAAATCTTTAACCGATAGCTTACTGAGCAGCTTTAAGCGCTGACTCATGGTTTTCGCTTTGCTTAAATCTAACAAGGTACGGGCGAGCTTTTTGCTTACGCCAATCGGCAAGACCGATGACGAATCCGCGCCCCCGGCAATTCCCACTTGGATATTGCCTGCAATCATGCTTTCTGCCACATTGGCGACGGCTTGAAAGCTGGTCGCACAGGCACGGGTGACACTGTAGGCATCGGTGTGAATGTCCATCCCCGTACCCAATACAATTTCTCGCGCAATGTTGGGGGCTTCAGGCATTTGCACTACCTGCCCAAACACCACTTGATCAATGTCTTTTGGGGAAATACTGCTGCGGTTCAGCAGTTCTTGTACCACCATTTTGCCCAAATCAACCGCTGGCACATCAGTGAAAGCGGTTGATTGGCGCGCAAATGGCGTACGCAGCCCAGACACAATGGCAATACGATCGCCATTGCCGGTTTTAAGATGTTGCTGAGACGTCATCACTGCTCCTTAGGATGTTCTACAGGTCTGACCAGGATTGTAACCAAATTGTTACTAGCTTAAAACACCCGTTTTAATTGATTGGTAAGATTGCCAACAAGCGCACAGTTCCGTGTACCCTGTACCGAGAGTGATTTAATAACAGCAGATTGAAAAGAAACTACGGCATAAAAAAAGGGGCTACACGCTAGCGTGAGCCCCAAAAAAGATTGGAAAGCAAAACGATAATCTGGGAAGTGTGCAGTGCTTTTCCCGCACCCAGATCCGAACAGAAAGTCATATCATTCAAAAAGGAAACGCCGTTCACTCAACCTCACGAGTGTCGACACATGGCCGATAACGACAGGGTTAACTTTACCGATTTGCAGGGATTCAATATTGAAACAGATCAAACTTGTGCCGATTTTTCACCTAAGCTGAAATTAAATGACAAATCACTCGGTCTATAGACGGACGCATCGATAAAAAAGGTTTATCCTGCATGACTCGACGCCAACCCGACCCCCTCTCTTTCGTTACAGCTGTTCGCTGAGTTTCCTTTCACCTGATGCGAATCCCATCAATTTATTAGATTATTCAACTAAAAAATAAAAAATTACAAATTATTATTTTATTTTAATCCATTTTGGCAGCGCTAAATTGATTTGCGCGCACGAGCTTTTACTCTAGGCCTCCCTTTAAACCGCGAACAAGTAAGCAGATGAAAAATAATAAGATCGTTTATCTCGCCGTTGCCACCGCACTCGGCTCGCTTTCCACCACCGCCCACAGCGCGGGTTTTCAGTTAGCAGAAACCTCAGCAACCGGCCTTGGCCGTGCCTTTGCCGGTGAAGCCGCAATGGCCGATAACGCCAGTGCGCAATTTCGCAACCCTGCCCTGCTCAGCTATTTGGCGGACACCCAGGTATCAGCGGGTGGCATCTACGTGAACCCCAATGTCGATATTGATGGCACGAATACAAACACTTCAGGCAAAAAGACGGCGACATCAACCGATGATGTCGCCCATGATGCCGTGATCCCTAACTTTTACTTTTCGCATCAACTCGACGACCGCTTGACCGCGGGCATCGCGCTGGCCACCAACTTTGGCATGGAAACCGATTTAGGCAACGACTTTACCGGCACCCAGTTTGGTAACGAAGCGGCAGTCACTACTTTTGAAATCAACCCAAACCTTGCCTGGAAGGCCACCGACCAGTTGCGTATTGGCGCCGGTATCCGTTATGTGCTGGGGGAAGGCAGTATTGGGGCACAAGCTAACACAACGGGATCTATCCAGCCCATTCCCGCAGGATCGACTTTAAAATATATGGAAGGCGATGACCGTGCTTGGGGGTGGCAGCTCGGTGCCGTGTACGACATCAATGACAAGCACCGTGTTGGCATCAATTATCGCTCCGAAGTTGATCTAACACTTGAAGGGCATGCAGAAGGACTAAGCTTTGATCAAGTTGCAGGAAAGATACCGAAGCAACCAAATTCGACCTATGACGGTAGCATGGATCTCACCCTACCCGCGACGGCTGAGCTATCATCCCTTCATCAGCTGACTGAGCAGTGGGCGATACACACCAGCCTTAACTGGACCGAGTGGAGCAGCTTTGACAAATTAGAAGCGGATATTCCTTACCTTAATGGTACGCAAGAAGTAAAAGTCGAAAATTGGGAAGATAACTACCGCTTTGCGATCGGCACCACGTATCAGTGGGATCAACAGCTAACACTGCGCTCAGGCATTGCCTATGACACCTCGGCAGTCAGTGATCAAAACCGTACCTTGACCATCCCAGAAACCGATCGTACCTGGTTAAGCCTGGGTGCTGGCTATGAGATGACGCCACAGCTCACCCTAGACGCAGCCTTTACCTATGTCTTTGCCAAAGATGCCTCGGTAAAAGAAGCGCGTGATGGCATCAACTCTGAGTCAGAGAAAAACGCAGAGGCTAACTTTGGTAAATTTGAAGGCGAAACCACCGGTAATGTGTGGTTAGTCGGCGTGCAGGCCAGCTATCGTTTTTAAGTGCTAGACCAATGACCGCTCGCCAGTCGATACGAGTGATTAAATAAAAACACCACGGTGTCGCCGTGGTGTTTTTTTGATCACGCTTGTCCTCAACGAGCTCACGTTAACTTACGGTGCAGCGTCGATATCATCGATAAAGTCATCGAGAAACTCATCATTCAAGGCCGGTTGTTGCTCTAACGCCTCATCCCCTTTGGCACGATAGCGACGATTTTGTAGATAAGCCTCACGCGCAAACGCATAAGGGTCTGGCGAGTTGTCCAGCTGTGACTCTTGCGATACCAAGGCCGCTCGTGATTCCATGCCATCAAACATCCACTTTAACGCCGACTGCGGCAACGTCAGTAATGCCAGTGGCGGGTATAAGCCATCGACCACTTCGCCGGCGCCTTCTCTGACCGACGTGGGACCATAACCCGGCAGCATAATATAGGCGCCCGTACCGACATCATAGTGCCCCATCGCATCGCCAAACTCACGTTGGTCGTATTGCTGAATATCGGCTGCAGAGGCGATATCAATTAAGCCACCCAAGCCAAACAAGGTGTTAATCCAAAAGCGGTTAAAATGGGTGACCGCTTTTTCGCCTTCTAGCATCAGCACGCTATTTAAAAAACTGGCTGGCTCTTCTAGGTTACCCAAAAAATTGGAAATCCCGGTGCGCATTGGGCTCGGCACATAATCGACGTAGGCGATCGAAACCGGACGCGCTACATAGGGATCAAGGTAATCGTAATTTACCGTCCACATCGCACGGTTAAATCCTTCTAATGGATCATCGGGGTGCGGCTCGGCACCCGGTGGGCGTGACGCACACCCTGCGACAAGACCTAATATAAGCGCCATTAAACACAGACGTTTCCACATCAAATGGGATTCCTCTATAAAATGAAAGGCTGGGAATGCCCAGCCTTGGTAACAATCTGTCTATTTTGTCTTGGTTACTGCTGTTTGTCGATAACCAGTTCAACCCCTTCGCTTAAGGCCACCGGATCACTGACACCTACCCAGTCGCCTTGCTTAGTCGCGACATTGCCATCTCTGTCAATACGCGCTTTGATCACCACGCTATCAAGCGAAGAAAGTGCCTGCACCGGGTTCAAACTATCGCTATCAGCCAAGGCCAGTGAAACCGGAAACTTAGACAGTGGGAGACGCTTAGCGGCAATCGGCATCGCTGCCTCAGCCGATGCATGCGCGGAAATGATCAGCACGCCATCCTCGGGTAATTCAACCTGCTCCCCCAGTTTCACCGTGATCGCTATCTTGGCTCCTGCGGCACTGTTGAGGGCTAGCTGGGCACGGGCAATCGACTGATCAAGGGTTTGGTTACGCGGATCGTCTTTGCCAATCAAGGTTTTCATCGCATTCCAAGTCGCGATGGCATCTTGATAACGGCCTTGCTCGAACGCCTGGTAGGCCAGTAACGACATCGCCTGTAGATTAAAGGGATCGTCTTTCACTACAGATTTTAATAAATTCTGCGCCCGGGCACTGTCTGCCTCATCACCTGCAAACAGCAAGGCTTGCGCCAACCCCACTTGAATATCGGATTGTGAGGGTGCCAAGGCATAAGCTTTTTCCATCGCCCCTTTGGCGGTTTCGCCATCCCGATTGGCCAAGCCAATGCGTCCGAGCAACAACCAACCGGTACTGTCTTGCGGCTCGTGCTGCAAGCGGGTCCGCAACGCCAAGGTAAGATCTTGCATCTCTTGCTGAGTTAATGGCTTCTCGCCCTCGAGTAACCGCTTTGATAGCTCGGGCAACTGTTTGGCGGTTTGCTGCCACTGCGCGACCTGATTCGCACTCCCTTCGATGCCATATAACCCAAAACTCACTATCGCAAGCACAATAAGCCCCGGCACCCATTGCATTGGCGTTAAGCGCAAATGACGAGCCTGCTTGGCTTTTTCTTTTTCAGGGATATCGTCCAACAAGGATTGTTGCAAATCCTGCGTTAGGTCCTGCTCATTATCAATCAGCCCTTCGGCACCCTCAGACTGGATTTCTTCAACCCGGTCATAATAAAAGGCTTTGTTAAGTGCATCCCGGCTGGCTTGATGGTCGTGTTCGCTTTTTTGCCAAAGGGGCCAGAGAAACATCACCGCGCCAAGTACAAAAAACACCAAGGTGGCGCCCCAAAACTCAATCATTTTGGCTCCTTTTTCTGTTCGGTTGATCCATGCTCAGCGGATACTTTAGGCTCTGCGTCGGTCGCTTTTTCTGAGGCTAAGGTCGCTTTTTCTGAAGCTAATAACGCATCAAGCCGTTGTTGTTCTTCATCACTGAACGCCTCATTCAGCGTTTGCTTGGCTCGGCGACTGCGCACAACCATCAACCCAAGCCCCGTGAACATGACCAGTGCAGGCGCAAGCCATAAAACTATGGTGGAGGCAGTCAATGGCGGATTATAGGTCACAAAATTGCCATAGCGTGCAATCATAAAGCTGCGAATTTCATCGTCAGTACGCCCTTGCTGCAGCATTTGATGGACTTTTTGCCGTAAGTCTTGCGCCAATTCGGCATTGGAATCAGCAATGCTATTGTTCTGACACTTAGGACACCGTAATTCACTGGTGAGGGCGCGAAAACGCGCCTCTTGTTTGGCCGAATCAAACTGATAGACATCAATCGCATTGGCAAATGCTAAGGTCGCACCGGCCCACAATAGGACAATCATGATCACTTTTTTCACGATCCCTCCTCCTGCAATGCGTTAAATTTAGGCTTTAAGGTTTCTTGCCAATTACGTGCGTTAACATCCCCCACGTGCCGGTATTGAATGATACCGTTGGCATCGATCAAAAAGGTTTCTGGCGCGCCATATACCCCTAAATCAAGCCCTAGCATGCCATCGCCATCGTACAGACTGATCTGGTAAGGATTGCCAAGATTATTCAGCCATTTTACCGCTTTGCCGCGATCATCTTTGTAGTTGAGTCCAATGATTTTGACCCCTTGCGACGCCAGTTTATTGAGAAACTGATGCTCGGCATAACAGGTAGGGCACCAAGTCGCCCATACGTTTAACAGTAAAGGCTCACCATTAAAAATAGCCTGGTCATACACTTTGCCCGGCGTTTGCAAATCTTCGAGATGAAAAGCGGGCACCGGCTTGCCTACCAACACCGATTCAAGCTTGGTGGGATCGTCTCCTTGCGCATTTTTATCGAGCTGGGCGACAAAAAAGCCAGCGAGAGCAACAAAGGCGAGTAACGGGAGAAACCACAGTAACTTCTTCATCCTTTCGCCTCCGATGTCGCAGTTGATGAGATCGATTTACGACGAAAGCGGTAGCGCTTATCACTGATCGCTAACGCGCCGCCGAGTGCCATCACGATGGCACCAAACCAAATCCAACGGACAAAAGGTTTGTAATAAAGCCGCATCGCCCAAGCGCCATCCGGCAATTCTTCACCCATAGCAATGTAGAGATCTCGGGTTAAACCGCGATCGATGGTTGCTTCTGTCATCATCGAACTCTGAACCGAATAAAAACGCTTTTCTGCTTCTAAATGATTGATAAAGCGCTCGCCATGGTACACATCAAAGGATGCCACATAAGCTTGATAGTTCGGTCCTTGCTTTTCCGACAAGTCAGTAAAGTTAAAGGTATACCCTTGCAGCGTGACACTGCTTCCTGGCGCCATTTTAACGTCACGTTCAATATCATAATTTTCCACCATGGCTACACCGATGATGGTAATGGCTAAGCCAATGTGTCCCAACACCATCGCCCAGTGACTGCGCCCTAACTTTTTGATCCCGACACGGAATGGATGCCGATGCGTGGCGCGTAAATGTAGCTCATAGCCATGCAAGAAGGTAATCCACAACGCCATGGTGACCCCCATGGCCGCCATCGCTTTAAAGCTATCAGCCAATAAGGCAATGGACCCAATCCCCAAAGCGACCGCCGCGATCCCGCTTGCGAGCATGGGTTTGGCGAGAGTGGAAAGCTTATCGCGCTTCCAACGGATTAAGGGGCCAATCCCTAAGAAAAAGGCGAAAGGCAGCATTAGCCATGCGAACAAAAAGTTAAAGAAAGGTTCGCCAATAGAGACCGATCCTAACCCAATTTGTTTGTGCACCAAGGGAAGCAAGGTGCCGATTAAGACTATCACCAACGCGGTCATCAACAAGGTATTGTTAACCAACAAAGCGTTCTCGCGTGAAATGAGCGACACCTTGGTGTTCCCTCGAATTTCTGAGGCGCGCAACGCATAGAGCAACAATGAACCACCAATCACCACCACCAGGAAGCCAAGAATAAATAGCCCTCGCGCCGGGTCGGACGCAAAAGAATGTACCGAGACCAAGACGCCTGAGCGCACTAGGAAAGTACCTAACAAGCTTAATGAGAATGCGGATATCGCCAATAATACGGTCCAGGCTTTAAAGGTGCCCCGTTTTTCGGTCACTGCCAGCGAGTGCATTAATGCCGTCCCAGCAAGCCACGGCATAAACGACGCGTTTTCGACCGGATCCCAAAACCACCAGCCTCCCCAGCCCAGTTCGTAATACGCCCACCAGGAGCCAAGTGCGATCCCAAGGGTAAGAAATAGCCAAGCGGCCGTAGTCCAAGGTCGTGACCAACGCGCCCAGGCAGTATCTAAGCGACCGGCCAACAATGAGCCAATCGCAAAAGCAAACGCAACCGAGAAGCCCACATAACCCATATACAAAATCGGTGGGTGGACAATAAGTCCTGGGTCTTGCAGCAATGGGTTTAAATCACGCCCGTCGACAGGAAAGTAAGGTAAGGTGCGATCAAAGGGATTGGACGTTAGAATAATAAAGAGTAAAAAGCCAACCGAAATCATCCCCATGACGGCTAAAACGCGCGCGACAGAGGACAGCGGCATGCCGCGACTAAACACAGCCACCGCTACCGTCCACAGTGCTTGCACCAACACCCAAAGTAATAATGAGCCCTCGTGAGCGCCCCATACCGCAGTGAGGCGATAGTACCAAGGCAGTGCACTGTTGGAGTTACTGGCGACGTAAGCTACCGTAAAGTCATTGGTGTAAAAGGCCCAACTCAAGGCGATAAAAGAAAACAGCAACATGGCAAACATGCCCACAGACAGTGGTCGTGCCATTTTCATCATGCCTTCATGCCCTTTACTCGCCCCATAGAGGGGATAAAAACTTAAAAGTAGCGCCAGCCCCAGGGCGAGGATTAACGCATAATGCCCGAGCTCAACAATCATAACTGACTACCTTGTTTTTGCTCCTCGGTGTATTCAAGTGGCTGATGGTTTTTCTCCATCGCCTCCGCGATTTCTGGCGGCATATATTCTTCATCGTGCTTAGCCAGTACTTCACTCGCTTTCACCGTACGCGAATCAACAAGTATCCCTTGCGCGACAATGCCTTGTCCTTCTCGAAATAAGTCCGGCAAGATCCCCTCATAGGTCACAGTGACGGCAGGGCCTACATCGGCGACATTAAACTGAATTTGCAAAGACTCCTGATCACGTTTCACCGAGCCTTCTACCACCATACCGCCGATACGAAGACGCTGACCGACTGTTGGCTTGGTCCCATCGGGTTTGCCTTGCACGATTTCAGTGGGGGTATAGAACAAGTCCATATTCTGATTCAAGGCGTAAACAACGAGCCCAATTGTGGTCGAGGCGCCAAGAACCAAAGCAAGGGTAATCCACAATCGTTTCTTACGTCGGGGCGTCATAAGGTGTTCTCCAGTGATTGAGCGTCTTTTATTCGCTGCTCTCGTGCGATTTGTTGTTTAACGGCTTGCAGGCGTTTGTTGTGAGTACGGTGATAACCGATAATCAGCGCAATCATCGCACCCGCGGTGATACCAAACGCACTCCACACATAGGCGGCATAGCCCCCCATGGCTAAAAACGCACTGATACTATCAAAATGCATTAGTGGTCCTCCGCCAGCGCACGGACCCACGGTCGATGAGACTCGCGTAACAAAATTTGATTACGCAGCCCCATCAAGGTCAGGGCGATAAAAAAACAAGCGAAACCCAGCAGGCAAACCAATAGCGGCCATAGCATGCCAGGATCGATAGACGGCCGAGCGAACTTAGTGATGGTGGCGCCTTGATGTAAGGTGTTCCACCACTCTACCGAGAAGTGAATAATAGGAAGATTAATCACGCCGACCATGGCTAAAATACCGGCGGCTTGTGAGGCGGTACGCGCATCGTCGAACGCGTTGTAAAGCGCCATCACACCGATATAAAGGAACAGCAAAATCAACTCAGACGTGAGTCGGGCATCCCAGACCCACCAGGCGCCCCACATCGGCTTACCCCAAATTGCGCCGGTCACCAACGCTATAAAGGTAAAAACGGCCCCGACAGGCGCAATGGCACCCACGGCCCAATCGGCCATTTTAATCTGCCAGACTCGACCGATAAAAGCGGCTATCGCCATCGACATATATGCACCCATCGACCAGATTGCGGCCGGCACGTGGATATAGATAATGCGAAAACTATCGCCTTGTTGATAATCTGCGGGCGCGAACGCCAGCCCCCATATATTTCCGATCATTAAGCTCAGCCCAGCCAGCACGGCAAACCAAGGGAGCAAAGTCCCACAGAGCCGATAACTCACTTCAGGTTTTGCGTAAGGGTGAAGCCACTTCCACATGACAATTGCTCTACTTCCTGATTAATAATTAATTCACGCTCACACGCAACGCGGCGGCGATAGCAAATGGCGCCAAGGTGATCGATCCCACCAACATGGCGCCAAGAATAGCCAGTTGCCCACTGATGTCTGCCCCTAATGCGGCCATATCAATCGCTGAGGTCGCAAAAATCAGTACAGGGATATAAAGAGGGAGGATCAATAGGCTCAACAAGACGCCGCCTTTACGTAACCCAACGGTTAGCGCCACGCCAATAGCGCCAACAAAACTCAGTGTTGGAGTCCCCAATAACAAGGTTAAGACCACCGCTTGGTAACTAGTGCTATCTAATGACAGCAACAACGCCAGTACCGGGCTCACAAGCAGCAAAGGCAAACCCGTTAACAACCAGTGTGCAATCACTTTGGCGATCACCAACACAGGTAAAGGGACAGGCATCAGCATCATCTGCTCTAATGAGCCGTCCAGATAATCGTCGCGAAAAAGCCGCTCTAAGGATAATAATGCAGAGAGCAAGGCCGCGACCCAGATCACACCAGGAGCAATTTTCTGCAGTAATTGCGGGCCAGGCCCTACCCCTAATGGAAATAAGGTAATCACGATAATGAAAAACCATAATGGATTGAGACTGTCAGCAGGCTGACGGAAGGCCACTTTTAGCTCTCGGCGAATGGTCAACCACATGGCTTGGATCATTGGGCCCCCAAACGAATACGACGCAGCAAAGGATGGTCGACAAACATATCTTGATGCGTGGTGAACAATACAATGCCACCTTGGTTCACATGCCGCTCGAACACAGCTTCAAGCACCTTCACGCCCTGTTTATCAATCGCAGTTAACGGCTCATCGAGAATCCACAATCGACGGTCGGTAAGCCACAAACGCGCCAATGCTACGCGTCGATTTTGACCCGCTGATAGTTGTCCAGCGGGAATATCTTCGCGCCCAGCCAGGCCGACTTTAGCCAAGGCTTGCCAAATCGCATCACTGTCATAGCTGCCATGGATTTGCATCGCATGAGAGAGATTCTCAAAGGCGGTTAGTTCGCGTTTCACCCCGGGGGTATGCCCTAAAAAGAGAAGATTACGATAAAACACGTCGCGCTGTTGGGTAATCGTCTGCTGCTGCCAACAGACCTCTCCGCTATCCGCTAAGCCTAGACCCGCGATAATACGTAATAGCGTGGTTTTGCCTGCCCCGTTTGGTCCCTCAACTTGAACAAGATCACCCGGAGACAGAGAGAATGTCAGCGCATCAAACAACACTCGATCATCACGAACACAGCACAGCTGTTTCACTTCCAACATGACAAATGTTGCATCCTGCTTTGTGTTACAAAAGTGGACGCATAGTATCACAATGGTCAAAATGACTGTTAGTTACCATAGGGTTGCAAAGTGTGACTCGCGTAAATAATTGTGAGAAACCATGAAGATTGGGCCAACGAATCCACAACAATGGGTGGAAAAACCAGCAGCGCTTGCAAGACCAATGACACGTCAGATAGACAGTCGTGCACTGACGCAGGCGCAATTTACGTTGCTAACCGGTCAGTCCCAGGCCTCCCTCTCCGGAGTGCTGGCTCAGTTACACCTATTGCCCGCGCTGACCGCCACTATCCAGCAACAGCCTGCCGCGACACAAACGCTGATGCAATCGTTGCTGTCATTGTGGACGTTACCGAGTCGCTCACACGACCTGAACCCGGATAAAATCGCCGAATGGCTGTCACAACGCCCCGCAGATAAATTAATGGCGACGTTACTGCGCCAATGGCTGACACCACAATCTGAAGGCGACGGTATGAAGGGCGTATTGCGATTAATGGCCGAACAGCGGGTCGCTGAATCGGCTCGCCCGGGAGAGTGGCAATGGGTGCTGCCCTTTTCCGACCCCCAGCAACCCCCTATTCGGGTAAACGCGCGTCGATGCGGGGCTCAAGATTCATCGGAGTCGGCACCAAACCTAAGCTGGCAAATTCGACTTTATCTTCCCGTTGGCCGCCAATTTATTCGTGCGGATGTCGACGTCTCAGATGTCGAGAATAAAATAACGCTAACCGCCCCGACACACGCACTCCAGCAGCGAATTTATCAAACGATTGATTGGCTTAATGACCGACTCGCTCAGCAAGCCATTACGATGAAGATCGATGTTAGTGATAAAGTAGAAACCGTCACACCGAATACAGCCGAAGTGCCACCAGGGGCCGGCATTTCAGTGAGGGTATAATGATGAAAAGTGAGAAAGGTGGCAAAGGTAAGAAAGGTGAAAAACGTGCTATCGCGCTTGGATATGATGGTTATAACGCGCCGACGGTTCAAGCCAAAGCGTCTAACCAACTCGCGCATGAACTCATTGAAGCACTTAATGAACAAGGCTGCCTAATTCACGAAGATGCTCACCTGCTCGCGTGGCTAGAAAAGCTTGAAAAGGGGGATGAAATCCCGCCGATTCTTTACCAAGTGATAGCAGAGTTGATTGCTTATGCGTGGGTGTTGGAAGGAAAAACCCCACCAGGCTGGCACGAGCATAAGCCAATCAATACGCAGGTATAAAGACTAGCGTTGCTGATTGGCCGCTTGACGCTTACGTAAACTCAGTAAAAGCTCAGCCTCGGCTTTAGGGAGATCACATTCTTGCATCAGTTCATCCACATCGGCACCGAGGTCGACCATTTTGCTCGCACGGCTATATAAGCGGCTACCTGAATCGTGCATCTCCAGCTCGACGTGCTTTTCCAGTAGATCGTCGACATTGGCAGATAAATCCGCCAACTTTTTACCCATACCCATACTACCGGCACGCAATTCATTAAACTGCTTAGCAAGACTGTCATGGCGTTGACGCGCACTTTTTAGCACGGTTTCCATCGCCTGCAACTTGTTCTCTAATCGCTCCCGAGCGCGCTTTTCCGCGCCCAAGCGCCACAAAGTGACGATGGCAAACGCCACCGTCACCACGACCGGCAACCAAGTAAGCAGCAGCTCAACCATTACAGCATGGCCATTTCATTCCACTCTTCATCGGTCAATAGCTTGTTGAGATCGACCAAGATAAGTAGTTCACCATTACGGTTACTTACGCCTTGAATAAACTTGGCGCTTTCTTCTGTACCGACGCTCGGCGTGGTATCAATTTCTGATGTTTTCAGATATACCACTTCGGCCACGCTGTCGACCATAATGCCAATGACTTGGGTTTCTGCTTCAATAACAATCACACGCGTATTGTCTGTGACCTCGGCAGAGGCTAAACCAAAGCGAGAGCGTGTGTCGATCACTGTCACGACGTTACCACGCAGATTAATGATACCCAATACATAGTCAGGGGCGCCAGGGACCGGTGCAATTTCGGTATACCGTAATACCTCACGCACCTGCATTACGTTGATGCCGTAGGTCTCTTCTTCAAGCTGAAAAGTAACCCACTGCAATACTTCGTCATTGACGCCTTCTTTTTGAATTTCAGCTACCTGAGACATTGATTTTCCTCTTTACGCGCTGTGTAACTAGTTATTACGCCATCGCTTTGGCGTCAATCCCCTGATTTAACATAGCAATAAATGCTGGGACATGGATCAAAGCACACATTTTCTCTTTTACCATGCCCGCTAGCCAAGGCCTTTTTCCGGCTTGTTTTCGCCAGCGAATGGCTTTTCCACTGAGAGCTTGTGTGCCTAGGAGTTGATCACACGCCAACCCCCACTTACTGTCCCCCAGTATCACAATATAATTATAGTCGTCCCTGTGCTGATTATCTGCCAGTTTTTCTGGCATCACCCAACGAGCAGTATCAACGACATCAAGCTGTTGCTGCTTCTCTGTATGCAATCCTAGATACCAATCTGGTCGTCCGATCAAACGATTACAGTCTCCGAGTTGATGAATACCACCTAATTCTGCAAGTGGCACGGCATAGGTAACGCCCATACTCTCAAAAAATAATACCTGAAACTCCGCTTCAGTTTCAGCATTTTCCCACTGTGTGGGAGGAATCTCTTCACCGGCTTGTGTGTCAACCTCGACGTCAACGTCCGCCTGTTGTGCTTGCTCCGTCCTGAACGCCTCATCAACACGCACTTCTTCTTGGTCGGACGTAGATACCGTTGCTTCGGACTCGATGGAGACACCTTCGTCCGTCTCGGTCTCGGTCTCGGTCTCGGTCTCGGTCTCGGTCTCGGTCTCGGTCTCAGTCTCGGTCTCGGTCTCGGTCTCGGTCTCGGTCTCGAATGCAGTCTCTACCTCAGGCACAGACTCGTCTACCGTAATCGCGTCTTTTTCTTGTAGGCCCCAATCAGCCATGGTGTAAGTGTCTACCACTGACTCAGACGCTTCTTCAACCAAGGGTTCTGTTGTTTCAGTCGCAGTGTCTTGGGCGCGTTCAGTCTCTGTTTGCGTTGAGGTTTCCGCTTGCGCGTCGACTTCAGCTTCTTCATCAATTCTAAGCTGAGCTAACAAACGCTCAACTTCTGCCAGATCGCGCTCTGGCTCGGCATAAGCAACCGGATCGGGCTTCAACGGTACAGCACTAGGTTGTGGCTTGGGCTGCAAGCGTGGCTGTGTCGGATCATTATCCTCGATCAATGAGGCAGACGACACCCGCGTCACGCCCAAATCGGGTGTGACGGATTGGGAATCGCTTTCCGAGCTGTCACCTAAGTCATCCAGTAGGGCTTCAAAATAGTCATCGAGCGCCTGACCACTGGAGAGGGTGTTATGCTTGTTCATCCTGTTCCAGTCGCTCCAAATAGGTTAATAGCGTTTTGTAAGCAAAGACACCGCGGCAGTTTTTGGCATAGAAAGACGCTGGCATATGTTTGAGGCTCGCATCTCGAAACTTGGTATCAATAGGAACGGCTGACGCCCACACTTGATCACTGTAGCGAATCTTTAACTCTTGCAATGTTTCTAACGAGGCGCGTGTTCGCTTGTCGTACATGGTAGGAATGATGGTGAGATTAAAGTTGGAGCTACGAGATTTTTGCATGATCTGTAACGTCCGCATCATTCGCTCCAGCCCTTTCATGGCCAAAAATTCAGTTTGTACAGGAATTAAAATTCGATGACTCGCCGCTAACGCATTAACCATCATCACACCTAGTATGGGCGGGCAATCAATTAATACATAGTCGTAGTCATCAGAGAGTGCGCTCAACGCCTTCTTTAGTACCAGCCCCATGCCACCACGGTTACCCATGACACGATCCAACGTTGCCAGTGACATATGAGCGGGGATCAAATCTATGTTTTCATACTGGGTCTTTAAAATAATCGGTTTGACCGTGTCTTTATTCACGGTCTGTAATTGGAATAAATCAAACAAACTTGCCGGAAGCTGCTCCGAATCAAAATTCAAATACGTCGATAGTGAGGCGTGCGGGTCGGTGTCCACCAGCAGGACACGTTTCTTACGCTCGCTAATCAATCCTGCTAATGTCACTGTGGTGGTTGTCTTACCAACACCGCCCTTTTGGTTGGCGATACTCCAGACTATCAAGCCCCACTCCTTATTTTAAATTCAACTCAACCAGTATGCGCTCGGCAATCCGGTCAAGTGGCAAGTCTTCCGATGAGATGCCCGCTTTGGCGACCGCTTGCGGCATGCCATAAACAACACAACTGTCTTCATCTTGCGCCCAGATCGTCGATCCCGCATTTTTGAGCATGCGTGCACCTTCTCGACCGTCCGCTCCCATGCCTGTTAGCACCATAGATAGGACTTTATCGCCATAGATTTTTGCCGCCGAGCCAAATGTCACATCCACACAGGGTTTGTAATTCATCCGCTCGCCGCCATCGAGAATTTTTAAACGTGCAGCACCCGGCCGACCATCTACCATCATTTGCATGCCACCAGGCGCAAGATAAGCATGACCCGGTTTGAGCATATCGCCATCTTTTGCCTCGGCCACGGTTACCTTACTCAGACCATTTAAACGCTGAGCAAATGCGGCGGTAAATGTCGCTGGCATATGCTGAATTAAGATAATGGGCAGTGGAAAGTTCGCTGGCAGTTTAGTCAGTACCTTTTGTAGCGCAACCGGTCCCCCCGTTGAGGTACCAATTGCCATTAATTGATAGCGCTTACCCGAAGCGGCAAATTTTGCCGGCGCTTTTGCTGAAGACGCCGTACCCGCGGTGGGTCTAGACACCGGACGTGCAGGCGCTCGCACCCCACCCGTCGGTGGTACGGTTTGCTCAGAGCCGGAAGCAGGTGACGGACGTGTAGCGCGACGCATGACCGGGCGCTTACGCGCGATCTCAAGCACGCGCTGCTGGAGTAAGTTCGTTGCCTCATCTCGATTACGCGCGATATCCTCAAACTTTTTGGGAAGAAAATCGAGTGCACCCGCTTCGAGTGCATCTAACGTCGCTTTTGCGCCATCGTGTGTTAGCGATGAGAACATCAAGATAGGTGTTGGCGTTTGCGCCATGATTTGGCGCACCGCTGAAATCCCGTCTAACACCGGCATTTCGACATCCATAGTGATCACGTCTGGCTTAAGTTGCGCGGTTTTTTCAACCGCTTCTTTGCCATTCACCGCACTATCAATCACCTCCATTCTTGGATCAGCGTTGATTATTTCACTCACGCGGCGACGGAAGAAACTTGAATCATCTACCACCAATACTTTTACTGCCATGGGCGTCCTTTTCTCTCATTAACCTGCGTAATGTTTCAACAGGTTGGGCACATCCAGAATCAGGGCGATATGACCATCACTGGTGATGGTTGCACCCGCCATACCCGGTGTACCTTGCAGCAATTCATCAAGCGGTTTAATCACCACTTCCTCTTGCCCAAATAGGGTATCTACAACAAAGGCAATACGTTGGTGAGCAATTTGTACAATCACCACATGCCCTTTGGTTTTATCAATCTCCGTTGCACGTTTACATAGCCAATCTTGCAAGAAGAAAATCGGGATCGCTTTATCTCGAACAATAAGCGTGAGCTGACCATCAACCGTGTTAGTTCGGGACATATCTAAACTGATGATCTCACTCACGTTGGACAGTGGGAAAGCAAACGGGTTGTCTCCCACACCAACCATGAGGGTTGGAAGAATCGCAAGGGTGAGCGGTACCTTGATTTCCAGCACTGTGCCTCGGCCCAGCTCAGAGTCGATATTGATCGAGCCATTCAGCTTAGTGATGCCCGTTTTAACTACATCCATCCCAACCCCACGGCCGGAAATGTCGGACACTTCTGTTTTGGTCGAAAAGCCTGGGGCAAAAATAAGATTATATGCCTCACTGTTGCTCAAGCGAGCGGCGGCTTCAGCATCCATCACCCCACGGTTAACCGCGATGCTTTTCAGCTTTTCTGCATCCATACCGCCACCATCATCGGCGATGGTCAGCAAGATATGATCCCCTTCCTGGGAGGCTTTTAAGGTAATGGTACCCACACGTGGTTTGCCTGCTTTTTCACGCTCATCAGGCATTTCAATGCCATGGTCAACCGAGTTACGCACCAAGTGGACCATAGGATCCGCCAAGGCTTCGACAAGGTTTTTGTCGAGATCGGTCTCTTCGCCCTGCATTTCCAAGACAATTTCTTTTTTCAAGCTGCGAGAAAGATCGCGGACAACACGAGGGAAACGACCAAAGACCTTTTTGATCGGTTGCATCCGCGTTTTCATCACCGCGCCTTGCAGGTCCGCCGTGACCACATCCAAGTTGGTAACCGCTTTGGCCATGCTCTCATCATTGCTGCTTTGACCCAGGCTGACGAGTCGATTGCGCACTAACACAAGCTCGCCGACCATATTCATAATGCCGTCGAGCGTGGAGGTATTCACCCGAACGGTCTGCTCTTGCTGTGGTGCTGCAGGCGGTTTTTTCTCAGGTGCTTTCTCTACAGCGGCAGGCGCTTTTGCCCCTGCCCCCGCACTTTTAGGTGCTGCTTCTTTGGCGGGTTCTGGCTTGCTCGCTTTTTTAGCCGGCGCAGGATCCGGTTTGGGCTGCGGTTTTGGCTCAGGCTTAGCGTCGACTTTATCTGCATCGGCTTTCGCTCTTTCAGCATCTGCCGCTGGCCCCTTACCTCTACCATGCAAATCATCTAGCAGCTTTTCGAATTCATCATCGTCAATAAAATCATCACCACCCGATGAGGCGGGTTGGCTCGGTGCTGAAGCACTGTTTTCAGCTGCATCATCGCCTGGCTGCGGTGCGGCTGGGCCTTTACCAGAGCCATGCAGATCGTCAAGTAACTTTTCGAATTCATCGTCGGTGATATCACCGCTATCCGCTTCGGTGCTTTCCACCACTTCTGGCTTAGCGGGCGATGATTCATTTGAAGATGTCGGTGCTTTGCCTTCGCCATGAAGCTGATCGAGCAATTTATCGAATTCATCTTCGGTAATTTCATCGACGGAATCACCGCTTATCGCACCTTCGTCTTGTGCCGGTGTCGCATCGTTTTGCGGCTCTGGTTCAGCAGTCGGTGCTGGCTCAGGTTCCGGCTCTGGCTCTGCGGGTACTTCCTCGTCTTCGCTTGCCGGTTTGGCATAACGGTGAAGCGCTTCCAACAGTGTGGGATCTGCGATAACAGGCTCTTCACGATTTTGCACGGCAGAAAATTGGTCATTAACGGTATCCAATGCCTGCAAAATGGTGTCCATCACGTCGGACGTCAACTCACGACCACGATTACGCAAATTATCAAAAACGTTTTCGGCACCATGGCAAGTGTCAACTAAGGCATTGAGGCCAAGAAAGCCTGCCCCACCTTTTACGGTATGGAACCCTCGGAAGATACTGTTCAATAAGTCTGCGTCATCAGGGGCACGCTCCAAATCGACCAATTGCTCAGACATTTGTTCGAGGATTTCCCCCGCTTCAATCAAAAAGTCCTGAAGGATTTCTTCATCCATCTCAAAGCTCATAGCGCACCTCTAAAAACCCAAACTCGATAATAAGTCGTCAACATCATCTTGGTTGTGAACCACGTCATCACGCTCTTCGGGATGAATCACAGGACCCTCAGGGGCTGATTTACTGGTGGTATCATCTGCTTGTGTTGCCGATGCTGCTTCGATTGCAGCGCTATCCATGCCAAACGCAGTCAGTATTTCAACCAGTTGCTGTTCCACTTCCTGCACTAATTCAATAACACGTCGAATTACCTGCCCCGTTAAGTCCTGAAAATCTTGTGCCATTAATATTTCAGTAAGGTGAGCATGCAGTTCTGTTGCTCCCCCCTCAACCTGAGTCAATAGACCCTCAATGCTGTGACACAATGGCTTAAACTCATCCAAGGCAATGTCGCCCCGCATCAAGCTGTTCCAATTAGGCCGTACCGCTTGCAGATTGTCTTGCAAATCACTGGCAATCGGCATGGTACGCTCGACCGCATCCATGGTTTTGTTTGCCGCTAATTCGGTTTTCTGCATCACATACGTAAGCCGATCGCGAGCATCAGGTATATCGACATTCGCCAAATCACTCACTCTGGGATCCAAGCGAAAGTCAGTAATAGAATCATGTAATTGGCGGGTCAACTTACCCACTTCATTAAACAGCGGGTCACGTGCTTCTTTCGCTATCTCAGTCAGAAGCGTGTTAGCGTTATCTTGCTCTCCACTCTCAAGATACGCGACCAATTGTTTCGCTTGGTCCAGGTTGATCATGACGGTTCCTTTTAACTGTGCGCGTGACTGATTACATACGCTCGAAGATCTTATCGAGCTTCTCTTTCAACGTTGCGGCAGTAAAAGGTTTTACAATGTAACCGTTCACGCCAGCTTGCGCGGCTTCTACAATCTGCTCGCGTTTCGCTTCGGCGGTGATCATCAATATAGGAAGGTGCTTAAGTTCATCGTCTTTGCGGATCTCTTTAAGCAGGTCAATCCCTTGCATGCCCGGCATATTCCAATCGGTCACGACAAAATCAATACCGCCTTTTTTAAGGATTGGCAGCGCGGTTAAGCCGTCATCTGCTTCAACGGTATTGTTGAAACCCAAGTCACGAAGAAGATTCTTTACGATACGGCGCATTGTTGAAAAATCATCAACAACGAGAATTTTCATGTTTTTATCCAAGGTTGCCTCCGGTGAGGTCTCGTTTTATTGTCGAAACAGTTACTCACTATGCCAAGCGGTTAGCTTGGCTCTCAAACGTTGCGTAGCCTGACTTTGAATCTGACAGACCCGGGATTCGCTGACCCCTATCACAGCGCCTATCTCTTTAAGGTTTAATTCCTCATCATAATAGAGAGATAGAACCAGTGCCTCTCTTTCAGGAAGACTTTTGATCGCGCCCGCTAATGCGGCCTTGAAACTATCTTCCGCAACGCCCTGAAAGGGAGTGTTGTCGTTACGGTGACTCTCCGTTGTGAATGCATCTTCAGAGACACCTAGATCATCCATACCGATTAAACGCCCACAGCTTACGTCGTTAAGCGCCTGATGGTATTGATCCAAACTCATATCGAGCTTTTCTGCCACCTCCACATCAGTTGGGTCTCGCCCTAAGGTTTTCTCTAACGATGCAATGCCATCACTGATCGTTCGACTCGCCTTGTGGACAGACCGTGGAACCCAATCACCGCGGCGCATATCATCCAGCATAGCACCGCGAATACGAATACCAGCATAAGTTTCAAAACTTGCACCCTTTGACGGGTCATAATTTTGCTGCGCCTCAAGAAGACCCACCATGCCAGCTTGGATTAAATCTTCTACTTGAACGCTCGGTGGTAAGCGCCCCATCAAATGATGCGCGATGCGCTTAACCAAACTCGAATAACGCTCAAGTACCGCTTGGCGATCTACCCCTACGCGGCTATACGTGAGCGCTTTATTCACGAACTAACTCTCCTGCGTCATCATTTTTGATCAGCAATCGCTCAACGAAAAACTCCAGATGGCCTCCCGGATTACGTGGTACCGGCCATGTCAGCGCTTTATTTGCGAGCGCATTCATGGCTAATGATGCGGGGGAGCGAGGAAATGCGTCAATGACAACTTTTTGTTTTCTCACGGCTTGCCTCACCCTTTCGTCCACGGGAATACATGCTACTAATTCTAGATTAGCATTGAGAAAACGTTCAGTGACTCGCGTTAATTTTGTGAACAAGTCTCGCCCTTCACGGTAGCTTCTGACCATATTTGCGACAACTTTGAAGCGCGTCACCCCGTGTTCTCGGCTTAATAGTTTAATCAACGCATACGCATCAGTAATCGACGTGGGCTCATCACAGACCACAATGACGACATCTTGTGCCGCGCGCGAGAAGCTCAATACCATATCAGAAATACCCGCCGCCGTATCCACTAAGAGTACATCAACCTCTTCTTCGAGTGTACCAAAAGCACGAATTAAACCAGCATGTTGGGCGGGTGTCAGCTCTGTCATGCCTTGAAGGCCAGACGAAGCGGGGACGATTTTCATACCATGCGGCCCTTCCAGAATAATATCTTTGAGGTCACAGGCACCTTGGAGAACATGCGATAGGTTTTTACCCGCCCGCAATCCAAGTAATACGTCTACATTGGCGAGGCCAAGGTCGGCGTCAAGCACCATCACTTTTTTGCCCTGACGAGCCATGGACGCGGCCATCCCTAACGTAACGTTAGTTTTTCCTACGCCACCTTTCCCCCCGGTTACGGTAATAACCTTGGTACGTGACGGATTGGTTAAACGGCGAAGGCCGCTTGCTTGATCTTGCATGGTTGTCTCAATCATAAAAGTCCGCCCCATTCGACTCTGGGACATCGCTGCTCCAGAAGTGATTGTGCTGATCCGTGCCTGACTCCAACATTTCACTGGCTTTTACCACCAGAAATTGTCCCGTGGCTTGGCGGATATCTTCCGGCACACGTTGCCCATCGGCCAAGTAGGCCACAGGCAAGGCATTTTCGATGGTGACACACAATAATTCACCGAGGCTGAGCGACTCATCTAGCTTGGTCAGTACACATCCCGATAAAGGGATACGGCGAAAGTGTTCGATGGTTTCTTGCAATACGCGGCGCTGCGATGTCGCAGGCAACACCAGCAAGCTACGGATATGTGAGCCACTGTTTTGCATCAGGGTATCCAGTTGCTCCGACAACCGAAGATCACGCTGTCCCATTCCAGCGGTATCTAGCAATATCAAGCGTCTATGACGCAGTTGATAGAGGATATCGGCAAGCTCATCCGCATCTTTAGCGACTTTAACGGGACAGCCAAGGATTCGCCCATACGTGGCGAGTTGCTCATGGGCACCGATACGGAAGGTGTCCGTGGTGACTAAGGCAATATCCTCAGGGCCAAATTCCATCGCGGCGCGCGCAGCTAACTTAGCAATGGTGGTCGTTTTCCCCACTCCTGTAGGACCAAGCAAGGCAATCACGCCCCCGGTTTCTAGCATGTTCTCATCAACCGTAATCACTTGATCAGCCACCAAATCTAACAGCGCTTGCCACGCCTCATTCGGCGGCGTTTCTTCTGGGATATAACACGCCAGTTGATCGGCCAGTTCAGAGGATAGCCCCATCCGCTCTAAGCGTTTGATTAGCATCGCTCTTAATGGCTCTCGACGTTCCACCTCTTGCCACATCAACCCCGATAACTGGTGTTCAAGTAAGCTTCGAATCGAGGCCATTTCTTGACGCATGGCATCAATTTCTTTATCCGAGGCTTGCGATTGCCGTCCTTCAAACCGGGACGGATCGAGCTGCGGTTTAGCGGGCGATGAACGGGGCGCTGGTGATGCATCTTGCCAACCTGAGCGACCATTGCTCTTTAACTGGCGACGAGGCTCATAGCCACGACCCAGTGCCGACTGACGCGCGTCAGTTGGAGGTTGGGGGCGCGAACCGTGACCTGATTGCTTTTGCTGACGCTGTAGCAAGGCCGTGAGCGAGTCAGCTTCGGTTTCGGGTTCAGTTGGCTGTGATTGTTCCCGATACTCATCAAGCATCGCAGAAAAGCGAGGCGGTCGCTTGCTTTGCCCATTTTGACGCGCGTGGCTTTGCTGACGCTGGCGCAATTGAACTTGATCATCAGCCAATTGCCGATGTGCCTGTGAATAGGCGTTTGCCGACTGCTGCTGCGCCTTAGGAGCAGGCTTATCCGGCATCGGCTCAGTGTCTGCATCCACAGCCGCGACAATCTCTACGCCACCTGTCACTTTTTTGTTAGACATGATAACGGCATCCGCGCCCAGCTCTTCTTTCACTTGGCTCAGCGCAGCTCTCATATCTTTTGCAAAAAAACGTTTTATTTTCAAAGCACGGCCCTACTCATAAACGAGGTTAATTGTTGCCAACCGCATTAACGATACGAATTTGTTTTTCGTCCGGTACTTCCTGGTAAGACAACACACGTAACGTCGGAATCGTATTCTTGACAAATTTTGCGAGCGTGGCTCTCAACACACCCGATGTCAGCAATACCGCAGGCTCACCTTGTAGTTCTTGCTGCTGAGTGGCTTCAGCCAGTGAAGACTGTAACCGCTCAGCAAGACCAGGTTCTATGCCTGTTGACTCCCCACCGGACGCCTGCATTGTTTTATGCAACATCTGTTCCAGTTCAGGAACAAGGGTGATAACCGGTAGCTCAGGCGCGCTGCCATTGATTTCTTGGACAATCAAGCGACGCAGAGCAATCCGCACTGCTGCCGTTAGGATGTCGGGATCTTGACTCTTTCCCGTGTACTCCGCCATGGTCTGCACAATGGTGCGGATATCACGGATAGGAATCGCTTCACTGAGCAAGTTCTGGAGCACTTTGACTAACACGCTCAGTGGGATCTGATCGGGAATAAGCCCTTCCACCAAACGAGGAACTTGTTTACCCAGCATATCTATCAAGTTCTGCGCTTCTTCATGGCCGAGTAGTCGCTCGGCATTATTGGTGAGCATTTGGCTCAGGTGTGTCGCCAGTACCGTTGCTGAATCAACCACTGTGTAGCCTAAGGCTTGCGCGTGCTCGCGCTGGCTCGGCTCTATCCAGACGGCCTCTAAGCCAAACGCCGGGTCTTGAGTCGGTTCACCGTCAATGGGTCCGAACACTTGGCCTGGATTAATTGCTAATTCATGTTGGGGGTGTACCTCTGCTTCACCGACCGCGACGCCCATTAACGTAATGCGGTAGTTATGCGGTGGTAACTCTAGGTTATCGCGAATGTGTACGGGCGGGATTAAAAAGCCAAAGTCTTGCGAGAGTTTTTTACGCACCCCTTTCACTCGATCTAACAATTCGCCGCCTTGGTCTCGGTCGACCATAGCGATGAGCCGATAGCCCACTTCGAGGCCAATGACATCAACCGGTTGAACATCATCCCAGGACAGTTCTTTTGGTGCCGGAGGGGTTGCATCAGGGACATCAGACTGCTCTGGCGCTTGTTGTGCTTTTTGATACTGCTGGTATTTCCAATATGCCAGTCCACCACAAGCCAACGCCAAAAATAGAAAAGGCAGGTGTGGCATACCAGGCACCACGCCCATGATCGTCAGAATACCGGTGGCAATCATGAGGGCACGTGGATTATCAAACAGCTGGAACACCACCTGCTGCCCCATATCCTCATCGGTATTTTGACGCGTCACCATAATGGCGGCACCAATGGATAACAGCAATGAAGGGATTTGCGCGACAAGACCGTCACCAATGGTGAGCAAGGTATACACTTCTATCGCGTCTGAAAATCCTAAATCATGTTGGCCCATACCGATAGACAGCCCACCAACAATGTTGATGAAAAGAATCAAGATCCCGGCAATCGCATCGCCTTTAACAAACTTGGACGCACCATCCATCGAGCCATAGAAGTCAGCCTCTTGCGTCACTTCTTGGCGCCGAGCACGCGCTTGCTCTTGATCGATTAACCCTGCGTTCAAGTCGGCATCAATGGCCATTTGCTTACCGGGCAACGCATCCAAGGTAAAACGCGCCGTGACCTCGGAAATCCGGCCTGCACCTTTGGTGACAACCATAAAGTTAATGATCATCAAAATCAGGAAGACGACCAGACCGACAGCGTAGTTGCCACCAATCACGACTGACCCAAATGCACCAATGACCTGACCGGCTGCATCGGGGCCTTCGTGACCATAAAGCAAAACCACCCGGGTAGAGGCAACGTTAAGTGCTAGTCTCATCAAGGTTGCAATTAACAACACCGCGGGGAAGGCAGCAAATTCAAGAGGACGACGGGTATAAATGGTGACCAGCAATACAATCAACGACAAGGCAATGTTGAAAGAAAACATTAAGTCGAGCAGCATCGGCGGTACAGGCAGCACCACCATTGCTAAGGTGGCCAATACCAGTACCGGTGCGCCGATCGCTGGCATCGCACCCAGACGGTGGTAAGGCACCTTGTCAGAAAATGGCAATCGCCACTTGGCTTTTAACATGTCAGGCGTTCAAGTCCATGATTGGTGAACGTGGGCCAGTTGCCACGCGGAAATAAAATGAGAGTGCAAGGCAAGCAATTTTTACGCCAGAAAAAGCGGATAATGTGTCAGCTTTTTGGCGCGTCTACCAGCCAAAAAACACCGACAAGCAACCCGATAGCGGGGCTTCGTTCACGCGCCCGATGACACCATGGTTAATCGTGTTTCAAATCGGTAGGGATGGGTAAGTAGGTATCATCTGGGCGCGTGGGCCGCCGGCCTCGGCCTTTTTTGTATTGCTTGAGCTGGAAGACATACGCTAACACCTGAGCAACGGCAGTAAACAAACCGTCTGGGATCTGCTGCTCTAGCTCGGTACTGAAATACAGCGCGCGTGCTAGCGGTGGTGCAGGTACAATGGCAACATCATATTCTGCTGCAATTTCACGAATCTTCAGTGCGGTAAAATCAGAGCCTTTGGCTATCACAACCGGCGCACTATCCATGTCGCTGTTGTAGCGTAACGCCACCGAATAGTGCTCAGGGTTAGTGACCACAACATCAGCTTGAGGCACATCGGCCATCATCCGACGTTGCGCCATTTCCCGTTGCAGCATGCGAATACGCCCTTTAACTTCAGGGCTACCTTCGGTCTCTTTGTGCTCGTCTTTGACCTCTTGTTTAGTCATCTTCAGCTGCTCATTGTGTTGCCAAATTTGGAATGGCACATCAATCACCACCACCACCAACAGTGAACAACAGACCAACAACACAAAGTCCAATAAAATATTTAACGCGTGATAAAGATTGCTGGGGAAGGTATCGATCGTCAGCTCAAAAAACTCTTCTAAGTTGATATAGACCAAATAGGTCGCAACGCCGGCGACTAGCAAGACTTTCAACACTGACTTCAACAGCTCGACGAGCCCTTGGGTACCAAACATACGCTTGAAGCCAGAAATCGGGCTCATTTTTGATAATTTGGGCCGCGCGGCTTCCCAAGAGAAGCTGACACCTCCCAAACCTGCTGCGCCGACGAGGCCGGAGATAAATAACACCACAAGGATCAAGCCTAAGGGCAATATTAGATGCAGTAGCTCACCAACGACCACCAGCATCAGCTCTGAGCTATCGAAGATTTCAGCACGCGAAAGTGAAAACAAGCGCGTCATCAGCGCCATTAACGCTTCGCCCAACGCTTGTCCAAACCACATTAAACTGACGGCACCCACCACCAGAACAGCCACTGACGCTAATTCTCTTGAGCGCGGTACTTGGCCCTTTTCCCGCGCCTGCTCCTGCCTTCGGGGTGTGGCGTCTTCTGTTCTTTCCTGACCGTCACTTTCTGCCATTAGTTAAACTCGCAATTCAGCCGGATAAGGGAGCAAATTTGATTGAGCCCGGTTTGCCAATGGTTGTTGTAGTGCGTCAACATACCGGACAGTAAGTACCAACTGATCAACAACCCCATCAACAATGCAAATGCAAAGCCAAGTGAGAAAATATTAAGTTGTGGCGCCGCTCGGGTCATCACACCAAAAGACAAATTGACCACCAACAAAGCAATGACACCCGCCAGCGACATACTCAATGCGACCTCGAACATGATCCCAAACCATGCTGCGAGGCTGCGATAATCTGCGGCCCCTATCATCTCGCCAATGGGGAGCGTCTCAAAGCTCATTACCACTAGGTTAAGCATTTTCAAGTGGCCATCGGTGGAAAGAAATAACATAACGGCCAAGAAGAGATAAAACTGACCCAATAGTGGCGTGTTTTGACCGTTGGCTGGATCCACCATTGACGCAAAACCCAAACTTGATTGCATCCCCAAGATCTGGCCGAGGATGACAAAGGTTTGGGTAATGAACTGCGTGACTAGCCCCATCGCAACGCCAATCACGACTTGCTGCGCGAGCACCATAAATCCGGCAAATGACACTAACTCAATGTCCTCTGGCACCGCAGGAAGTGCAGGCATGACCGCAAAGGTAATCGCAAGAGAAAGGTATAAACGGATCCGGGTAGGCACGAAACGGGCACCAAAAAACGTCATCGCCATCATCATCGATGAGATGCGTGTAAACGGCCAAAAGTAGTTAGCCATCCAAGATAAAATCACCGAGGCCGGATATTCCATATGCCTTTCCGTCAGTACAGAATGGTTGGGATGTGATCAATCAAACGATAAAAATATTCCATCAACATCCGTGTCATCCAATGACCAAAAAACATCAGCGCAATAAACGTCGCAATTAAACGGGGAAGAAAACTGAGTGTCTGCTCGTTGATCGAGGTTGCCGCTTGGAATACAGCGACGATCAAACCGACTAACAAACCCGGCACGACAATCGCAGACACTAACAGTAGTACCAGGTAAAGCGCATCCTGGAACAGTTCAACAAACGCTTCCGGGGCCATTGCTGCCTCCTTTAGCCAAAACTGGCGGCGAGGGTAGAAAGGATCAAATTCCACCCATCAACCAACACGAAGAGCATTAATTTAAACGGTAATGACACTATCATGGGCGACAACATCATCATACCCATCGCCATCAATACCGACGCTACCACCAAGTCAATCACCAAAAACGGTAAGAACAGCATGAATCCAATTTGGAACGCGGTTTTCAGTTCTGATGTCACAAATGCGGGGATCAGTACGGTCATTGGCACCTGCTCTGGCTCGTCAACTTGAGCGCCCGACATATTGACAAAGGTTTCCAAATCTTTGACACGGGTTTGCCTAAGCATAAACTCTCGTAGTGGCACTTGCACCCGAGTGAAGGCCTCACGCGCTGTCATCTGCTCATTGATATACGGCTGTACCGCCTCTGTATTCATTTTATCGATCACCGGCGACATAATGAACAAGGTCAAAAACATGGCGATGCCAATAATGACTTGATTGGACGGCGTTTGCTGTAACCCCATAGCTTGGCGAAGGATCGCCATCACCACCACAATGCGGGTAAAGGACGTCATTAAAATGACGACCGCTGGCAAAAAGCCCAACGCGGTCATCAGCGCTAAAATTTGTAAGGTCACTGAGTAGTCTTCGCTACCATCCGGATTGACTCGCATGGTCACCGCAGGGATCCCACCTCCGGTATTGCGCTGCGTTTCCAGGCGAACCGCTTCACCGCTATCATTCAGTGACTCGGTTGTGATGCTTTCCTGGGCGGGCGTGGCTTCTTGCTCGGCGAAAGCAAACGGTGTCATCAAAGTGGCCACCACCAGAACCCAGGCTGCCAATAGCGTGCGTATCGTCATTTTCGATTCAATAGTTGGCTAAGCTGATTTGCAAAGCGAGAGTGAGAGTCTGGCGAAGTCGGCGCTGTTGTGGGCACCGGATTATCTAGCGCTTTTAATAGCTGCACCTGAGAAGCTGTGACACCGATGACAAGTTGCTCTCCATGTACGTCCACAACTAATATCCGCTCTTTTTGGCCAATGGCTAATTGACTGACAATTTTGATCCCATTGCTTTGCTGCGCCAAGCCAGGGAGCTTAAGCCGACGTAATAGCCACGCTAACCCAAAGATTAATGCCAATACCAGCCCGAGAGACAACAGCATTGTCACTATGCTTACGTCTGGCGCGGCTGCCCAAGCGGGCATCGGCACCAACAATATTGCCCAAACGCGTCGGTTCACGATCATCTTATCGTAACTTCTTAATTCGCTCAGTTTGACTGATGACATCGGTAAGACGAATACCAAATTTATCGTTAACCACCACCACTTCACCGTGGGCGATCAAGGTACCGTTCACCAGAACATCGAGCGATTCACCGGCGAGACGGTCGAGTTCAACCACCGAGCCTTGGTTAAGCTGGAGAAGATTCCGAATATTAATCTGGGTGTGTCCCACTTCCATCGAAATGGTCACCGGAATATCGAGAATCGCATCGAGCTTACGTTGTTCATCCGCGCCCAGTTGCTTCTCACTGTCGTCAGTGAGCTCATCCAATGGTGCCGCTTGTACGTCGTCTGATCCTTCCGAATCAGACTGCTCAGCCAGGGCAGCAGCCCAATCATCATCTACATCATTTTGATCCATGACGTCTTACCCCTGTTTACTGGTCTTATTCACTGAGTTTTACCTTGTTTATCATCAATCGGTAAATCTTCCTCGAGATCATCGAGTAGCTCAGGTTTATCCTGTAATAGCGAAATATCAGACTTCGCCATATCAGGTCGTTTTAGTTTTTCAACAATTTTCAGTGCCAGTTTATCGTTAGACTGGCCCATTTTCGCTCGATAGGTTGGCAAATCTTCCACAAAAACCGTACACGCATCTGGCATATCAACCGGGATCACATCCCCTTTTTGTAACTCCATCAAATCGCGCAACGATAAGGTCACATCGAGTAGTTTTGCACTGAGTTCCACATTTACGTCCAAGATTTCATCACGTAGCGCTTTACTCCAGCGCACGTCGGTATCCATCTTGTCACTTTGTACCCCGGCGTCGAGGAGCTCACGGATTGGCTCCAGCATCGAATAAGGCATGACCATATGAATGTCACCGCCCCCGCCATCCAGTTCGATGTGGAATGAACTGACCACAATCACTTCCGATGGACTGACAATGTTTGCCATCGCTGGGTTGACTTCCGAATCAAGATACTCAAAGGCCACTTCCATAACAGGGGCCCACGCGTCTTTATAATCCTCAAACATCAGCTTCAGCAGCATCTGTATGACGCGTCGTTCGGTTGGGGTAAATTCGCGCCCTTCGATCCGGGCATGAAATCGGCCATCGCCACCAAAGAAGTTTTCAACCAAAATAAAGACCAGTCGGGCCTCCATGGTGATTAAGCTCGTCCCTTTTAGTGGACGAAACCGTACCATGTTTAAACTGGTCGGAACGTATAACGTGTTTTGGTACTCGCCAAACTTCATCATCTGCACGCCGTTTATCGAAACTTCGGCGGTTTTCCGCAGCATATTGAACAAGCTGATACGCATGTGACGCGCAAAACGCTCATTGATAAGCTCGAGCGTCGGCATGCGCCCGCGCACAATTCTATCTTGTGACGAGAAGTCGAAGGAGATCGTCCCATCTTCTCCAACCTCGGGCTCATTATCGTCGTCATCAACGTCGTCAACGCCGTGAAGGAGAGCGTCAATCTCGTCTTGGCTGAGTAAGTCAGTCACGTCATCACCTATTGCATCACAAACCCAGTGAAGAGAACCCGCTCTACCACCGGCTCACCCGTTACTTTAATTAAAGCCGCGCGCACATTCTCAGCGGACTGGCGCCGGACTTCTAGCTGACCTTGAGGGGTCCGCAGTTGCTCAACTGTGGCAGCACCAAAGGTATTGAGTAACGCGTGTTCTACCAGCGGCAAATTTTCCTTCGCTAGCGCTTCTCTCTCGCTACCACGCACCAATAATTGTGCATTCACTTGCACCAGCCGCTGTTGTTCATCACCGGTCACGTTAAAGACAAACGGCTGAGGTAGAGTGACATAAATGGCCGGAAGCGTGTTATTTTCTTCCTCCAAGACAATATCGTCTTGGCTTTTATCGTCACCCGATAAAAAGAAAAAAGCCCCACCGCCTACGGCCGCCAATAACACCACAGCAGCAACAATGATAATGATGAGCTTTTTCTTGCCCCCGCCTTGTTCCGAGGTTGCGTTGTCATTTGCCATGGCTATTCATGCTCCTCATTATTGGTGCGTTTTTATCAAGCATAGTAATCGACAGCGCGATCATTGTGTGAAACGTTTAACGCGTGCCCTGCTAACATCGCGTCATCATTGTCCTCACCGGTCGTTAATCCAAGAGGTGAGCCGCCTGACGCCCCTGCCCCAGTATGATTTTGTTGTCCTGAAGCCATTTGCTGCGCGCCACTGTCTTGCTGCTGAACGGATCCTTGAGCCAACTGTAAGCCTTGTTGCTGTAGCATATCACGAAGCCGCGGCATCGCTTGTTCAACCGCGTCTCGCGCTTGCTGGTTGGCGACTGTAATGTGAACCGTCGCTTGATCGTTGTTCATTCCCAACTTAATTTGCATTCGCCCTAGCTCAGGAGGATCAAGCCGAATATCAACCTGCTTGAGGTTTTTTGACAGCATGATGTTAATACGCTCCGTCAAGGCAGTACCAGCTTCTGTGGGCGTTTGTCCGAGCGGGAGGGGCGCCTGTGCACTCTGCGCTGCTTGCATATCTTGTCGTGCCGTGGCGGACTGGGCCGACGACAACCCTAAACCACTGGCCAATTGTTGCGCTAAGTTTTCAGGGCGTGTGGCTCCCTCTGCTGCGCTAGAAGCACTGCCACTTGTCAATGCGGTGTCCGCTTGACCCGCTTGCTCTGCCATCGCTTTTAATGCGGCTTTGCTGAGGTCATCCGACTGGCCCATTTTTCCTGCTAATAACGACGCTGGATTGGCATTGGGGGTCGCTGCTGATTTTGCATCATGGCGCGGTTTATCGGTCAGCTCGCTACTCTTTAATAGTGTCGCGCCTTCTTTTGTGACGCCCTCTTTCAGCTGACCTTCTTTCGCCAGCGTTTCCTTCTCTTTGCTTAGAGATGCTGGATTATCTGTCTCTTGTTGCGCTTTGGCGGTTGACCATTTTATCGCGCTTCCATCCGATTCAAGCGCGTTATCTTTGCGATGTGCAGCACTCTCAGCGTCAAGTGATTGCGTCGCTCTTACTTGACTTGCCAACGCCGCCAACTGATCCGGAGATAACTGATCGAGTACTTTTTCGGGTGACACACCCTCCGGCAAGTTTTTGGCCAGCTCAGTCAATAACGCTTGTCTGTCGATCACCCCTTCTGTGTTATCACCGTCTATCTGCACACTTTCATCGTCATCAGATTGCGTCACGTTTAGCGTCTGTGCTGATAACGCATCCGCACTGGCAGATAAGGGATCAGCGTCGGCAGTAGGCAAAGATTTGCCATTAAGCATGGCTGCCGCTTGATTCAGTCGCATCAGCAGTGCTTGGCTCTCTTCCATGGCTGTCATATCGGCAATTTCGGCCATTTCCGCTTCGCTAAACATGCCATCAGCAAGCATCGCCTCGGCATCAATTGCCTGACCATCAACCAATAAAGTCTTGCCATCTTGGGTCAGTTTAATCGGTATGTCGCCTTGCTCACCCTTGCCATCAATGGACTGGCGCAACGCCGCTAAAAAGCCGGTATTTTTATCACCTTTTACCTCGCCTGTCGCACCGTCACTGGTCGCGAGAGGGGTTTTAGGTGAGAGATTGGAAAGCGTCAGCGTAGACTGCGTCATAAGTTTCTCGTCATTACCTTATGGTTATCCTTTAAACCGAGCCTCAATGTGCTGGCATGTCGGTAATGATAAAGCAATTATCGCGCCATTTTATTCTTAGGAAAAGGGAGAGGGACGTCGGCGTGCAATAATTGCTGCCATTTCATCCATTTGACGCTGTTCTTGATAATGAGCACGTTCTGCTTCTTCTCGCGCTCGCTTTTCGATTAACCACTCGAGAGACTGCCGGTGTTGGCGTGTTTGTTGCCATGCTTGACGGCACTGTTCTAAATGATCCTTAAACTGATGCTCAGCACCTCGTTGCTTTGCCAAGGTTTCATCAAGCTGGACGATAAATTTATTAAGGTGGCCAAAAGCGCTGGCAGAGAGCCCTGACTGACCCCGGTCAGACATTTGTCGGCAATATTCCAGACGATACTGCTCAATTTGCTCGAGCTGGTGATAATAGCCATCTAATGCTTGCTGGGCTTCACTGACGCTAAGTTGCGCCTGCTTTTCATCTTCTTGGGCCTTTTCTAACAATAAATGCAGTGCATGGTCAGCCATAAATTATCCTTGCAAGGTTGAGCGCAACATATTGACGCACATATCGAAAGGGACCACCTCTTTCATCCCTTGTTGCAAATAATTATCCAGTTTTGGCTTCAGGTGAAAGGCTTGGTCCACGGCTGCATCACTGCCTGGCTTGTACGCGCCAATTGAGACCAAGTCTTGGTTTTTGCGGCAAACGGACAACACTTGCCGCACCGCTTTCGACATCAAGATTTGCTCGTCACTGGTAATATTCGGCATCACACGGCTTACCGACCGTTCGACATCAATCGCCGGATAATGCCCGCCATCCGCCAATTCGCGAGATAACACGATGTGACCATCAAGAATGGCACGTGCAGCGTCGGCAATTGGATCTTGTAAGTCATCACCTTCGGTCAATACAGTAAAAAATGCCGTGATCGAGCCCTGCCCGACAGCACCATTTCCTGCACGCTCGACTAATGAGGGTAAACGGGCAAATACCGAGGGTGGGTAGCCTTTGGTCGCGGGAGGTTCACCCACGGATAATGCGATCTCACGTTGTGCCTGAGCAAAACGTGTTAATGAGTCCATCAGCAAAAGCACATCCAACCCAAGATCGCGAAAATACTCAGCGATCGTCAGTGCCGTTTGACAGCCTTTTAAGCGCACAAGCGGCGATGAATCAGCAGGGGCGGCGATAACGACGGCACGGGCCCGGCCCTCTTCCCCTAAGATATCATCGATAAATTCTTTTACTTCTCGGCCACGTTCGCCAATCAGCCCCACAACCACAACTTGTGCGGTGGTGCCACGTGTCATCATCCCAAGCGTTACGGATTTACCCACACCAGAGCCGGCAAACAACCCAATTCGCTGCCCTTTACCGACAGTAAGCAGACCGTTAATCGCTTTAATCCCCACATCGAGGGGTTCTCTAATTGGCTGTCTCGCTAATGGGTTGATGGGAGTACCTTCTAAACTGGCCTGCTTATCAGTGTAGATATCCCCTTTACCATCCAGTGGGTTTCCCATACCGTCGATAACACGGCCAAGCAGCTCCATGCCTACGGAAAGTTGGCTACGTTCAGATAAAGGCGTCACGCGTGCACCCGGGAGTACCCCAGAGACTTGTTCATTTGGCATCAAGTACAACAACTCTCCGGCAAACCCCACCACTTCCGCTTCGATGGTTCCATTTAAGGTCTCGACCGCACAAACAGAACCGATGGGCGCCCGGCAGCCGATCGCTTCGAGCGTTAAGCCGACCATTCGTACCAATTTGCCGGATGCCACGGGTTTTGGCGCAAGGTTATCTAATTGACACCGCTTTAAGCGCTCAGCCAGCTGACTCATGACGACACGCCGTCATCATCGCTGGATGAGGAGGATGAAGCATGAGGTTTTGCTTGCGCTTGTGCCGCTGCGTCTGACGACGGTTGCGCCGACGACTTGAGCGTATCGGTTTCAGTATTGGGCGTATTAACACTGGGATCGTCAGCGCCAGACGTAGAAGACTGGGATGGCACTGATTGCCGTGACTGGTTTTTCCCTTGAAACTCGCGGAGCAACGCGTCCACCCGTTCACTGTATTGATAATCAACCACAGAATCTTTCGATTTCACATGTACATCACCACGCGCTAACGCGGGCTCTGATTGTAACGTCCAATCCCGTGAGGCTAACATGGCGTCGTCGTAGGCTTCGGTGACCACGGCATAATCATCAGGATGTAACGCGGCTGTGACGGGATGATCCGCCACGGGGAGTGCAGCTATCGATGCGCGTAATGTCTGTAAAATGACCTGCGGATTGGTTTCTAACTCCACGCCGGTCAGCGACTTAGTCAATGCTTGGACCATTACCAAAAGTTGCTGTTCGACGTCTATATCAAGCTTCTCCAATGGATGACTGAGCTGATTAAGAATGGTGTCAAGATGCTGACAGCGCGTCTCAATTAATGCTTTTCCCTCTTCAACACCCTGCTCATACCCTGCCTTTTTGCCTTCTTCGAACCCTTTTTCGTGCCCTTCTTCTAGGCCACCCTCTAGCCCTTCTTGATGCCCGAGTTGTTTGCCTTCTTCATAGCCTTCGTCATAACCTTGTTGCCGAATCGCTTCTAGGGCATCGGCCGTTAATGGCTCTGGGGCCGGCTCACTTTCTTCAACGTCAGTATCCGCTTCTGGCTCCCAGCTCGGATCATAATTGAGCGCAGTATCTTTGGGCAGATTATCTCGATCGCCATAAGGCGGCAGTGTCCAACGATCGATCGTTTCAGCGTCAGCTTCGTTGGCACGAATATAGCCACGGCGTTTATCTAAACTCATCGACAACCTCTACGCGAAAGAAAAGCAACTTATACAAACTCATCACCGCCGCCACCAGTGAGCATCAGCTCACCGGCATCGGCAAGACGACGCGCAACGGAAAGGATTTCTTTTTGTGCCCCTTCAACATCGGAGACACGAATTGGCCCCATGGCTTCGATATCATCTTGCAGCATTTCGGCTGCACGTTTAGACATGTTGCGATAGATTTTCTCGCGTAAATTATCTTCCGCTCCCTTAAGTGCTTTTTGCAGCACTTCTTGCGGCACATCGCGCAATAGGGTCTGTATACCGCGGTCATCCACATCAATTAAGTTGTCAAAGACAAACATCAAGTCTTGGATTTGTGATGCCATCTCTTCGTCCTGATCACGAATGGAGTCCATTAAGACACCTTCTACACTGTTGTCCATGTAGTTCATGATTTCGGCAGCCGCTTTTAAGCCACCAATTTTGGCGGCTTGAGCACCCGCTTGGCCAGCAAACTGCTTCTCCATGATTTCGTTTAGTTCGTGTAATGCCGCTGGCTGGACTTCTTCTAAGTTGGCGATCCGCATCATCAGATCGAGCCGGTCACGCTCAACAAACTGGGAGAGAATTTCTGCTGAATGTTCAGGATCTAAGTATGACAGCACGATAGTTTGAATCTGCGGGTGCTCGTTGATGATGATGCTGGCGACTTGACGCGGATCCATCCATTTGAGTGAGTCTAAGCCTTTGGAGCCACTGCCAAGCAAGATTTGGTCAACCAAGTTATTAGCTTTGTCTTCACCCAGCGCCGCCACCAGTGCGTTACGCACAAAGTCTTCGCTTCCCATCCCAATCGATGTGTATTTTTGGATTTCTTCCAAAAACGCACGATGCACCGCCGCGACCTTGTCCGAGTTAAGATCGGTCATTGATGTCATCGCCGAACCGACTCGCTGCACTTGTTTAGGTTCGAGGTGTCGAATGATGCTTGCTGCATCTTGCTCACTTAAACTTAACAGTAAGATGGCGGCTTTCTCAATCCCACTTAAAGAGCTGATATCGAAACTTGAGCCGGCTTGCTCTTCACCCGTGTTTGCGACTTCATTTGCCATCTTCGGTCACCCAGTTTTTTACCGCTTGTGCGGCCAAGTCTGGCTCATTGGCGACCAGCGCTCGGACCGCTTTTAGCAAGTCTTCGTCTTTATGTAAGTTTGGCAGCTCAACATCTGACGCTGACATGGCAAAATTACTCGAGCCATCGAGCTCTTCTCGCACATCCTCTGGAATAGAGGCGTCCGCTGGTGGTTGATTGCTTAATGCCCCAGGGATACCAGCCACACGGTCGGAGCCGTTATAATCTTCACGTGTGTATTCACTGCGCGTCGCTGGCGTATTGGGGTTATATTGCCGTTGCGTTTCTTCCAACGAGCTAAAATCCAGGGCAACATCGACTTGAGAGGTATAATTCCCTAAGCCCAAAACAGGGATGAGAATGGAATCAATTTTCTCTCGTAACTGGCGCTCTTGTTTACGTTCTAATTCGTACTCTTTTCGCCGCGCCGCCGACGCTGGATCTTCACTGCCTGAGTTGAGCAAACGTCCATGCTGATCAGTGACGGTTACGCGCGTGGGTTTCAGAGAAGGCACTGCGGAGGCCACCATATCAACAATCGAGTCGACTTCTTCCTGGCCTAGGGTATTACGCCCGCCAAGGGTCAAAAAGACCGTTGCGGACGCTTCTTGATTGTGACGCACAAAAACACTCTGTTTAGGCAGCGCCAACAGTACTCTTGCTTTTCGCACTTGACGCACTTCTTCGATCGCTGCCGCCAGTTGACGTTCACGACTCAGTTTTAAGCGTTCTGTTTCAAGCTTTTGCGATACACCAAAGCCCATATCATTGAGCAAAATATCGTCGCCCTCTGCCGTGGCTGTATTTAAGCCCGCTCGGGTGAGCCCAAGACGAATGGACGAGTAATCGCTAGAGGGAACGCGGATGGTGTTTCCATCGAGTTGATAATCGACTTTGCTTTGATCTAGGTGATCGAGAACCGGAATAAGCTCTTCCGTTTCGTACGTACCCAGTGGCCGCATCTCTGGCTCTTGTACCCAGAAAAAAAGCATCATGATCAGGGCCACGCAGATCGCGACCGCGAGCACCAAGATCAGTTGACGCACCATGTCGAGATCGCCAAATATCGAATTTGACGACGCCGATTGTTCGAGTGCATCCGGATCTTGCGCGCTTTGCTCCGCGTCTAGCGTTGCATCGGTCGATGGTAATGCTGCTGCACCATCTGACACCGCGAGATCGGTATTTTGATTCTCTTCAGCCACTGATTAATTCCTACATTAAACAGGCATGTTCATTAATTCTTTATACGCTTCAACCAGTTTGTTGCGCGTTTGCACTGTTGCGTCAAAGGCCACACTGGATTTGTTCCGAGCGATCATGACATCCGATAAGCTCACATTACGATCGCCTTCATCAAACCGGGTGGCGAGTTCACCGGATGTTTTTTGCAGTCCATTGACATGATTAATGGCACTGGAGAGCATATCGCCAAACTCTTGGCTAACTTGCTGTCCTGTGGCAGGCTGAGACACATTTTTCGCGGCTACCGCCATGGCTTGCATTTCTTGCGTCAGGGCATTGGCTTTCATCGTCGATCCTTCCTGTGTCAATTTTTTGTCAAATGAGTCAGATTTCTATCAGATATCTGTGTGTTTGCAACTTTGAGACCACTTTAGCAAAAAGCCGCAACACCGCGCGATTATTGGGGAATATCGATGCCAGCATCACGCATTTTGGCTAATTTGTAGCGTAAAGTTCTCGGGCTAATCCCAAGGCGTTCTGCAACATCTTTGCGGCGTCCTTCACAAGCGCGGATCGTTTCTAAAATAATAGAAAATTCCTGATCGCGTAACTCATTGCCCAATCCTACGCCATTGGGGGGCTGCTCAACATGCTCAGTGGCCGTTGGAGGAGAAGCCGGCGCTTGTGCTTGGTGGTTAAAGCGCGTATTCATTACTTGATTTTGTAAGCTAGACGCATCTTGCCAATCTTGCCCCTCCAGTAGAATATCAGAGGCTTGAATGTGCGACTGCGTGGCCAAGATTAATGCGCGTTGCATAACGTTATCGAGCTCTCTGACATTACCAGGCCACGGGTACGCGAGCAGTTTCTGTTCGGCATCTGGATGCAAACTTGGGCAAGGTAAGCCTTGTTTTTGGCAGTGGCGTGACAGTAAATAATGCGCCAGTGGAATAATATCGCCGAGCCGATCACTGAGCGCCGGCCAAGTGATGGGAAAGACATTCAAGCGATAGTAAAGATCTTCTCGAAAGTGGCCTTGCGCTACGTATTCTTTTAAGTCGCGGTTACTGGTGGCAAGCACCCGCAAATCAAGCTGGATACTTTTTCGTCCACCTAAACGCTCAACCTCACGCTCTTGCAACACGCGTAGTAATTTCGCTTGCAACCCAAGCTCCATCTCACTGATTTCATCCAGTAAAATGGTTCCGCCTTGTGCCTGTTCAAACTTGCCCGGACAAGCCTGAACCGCGCCAGTAAAGGCCCCTTTTTCGTAGCCAAATAACGTGGCTTCTAACATGTTTTCTGGAATCGCGGCACAGTTAATGGCGACAAAAGCGGCATTGGCACGTGCTGAATGATCGTGAATATAGCGCGCCATGACTTCTTTTCCTGAGCCTGAAGGCCCTAAGATCATCACATTCGCATCGGTATTTGCTACTTTGTCTGCCAACGCCAGTAAGGCGACGCTTTTTGGATCTTCAGCAATCGCATCGGAGTCATCGGTTTTGACAGGGGCATAGCGGCTCACCATATTTAACAGCACTTCGGGAGCAAACGGTTTGGCCATGTAATCGATCGCGCCCTCTTTCATCGCCGCCACGGCATCTTCGATGTTGGCATAGGCCGTCATCAGCAAAACCGGTAAATTCGGCATGTGTGTTTTAATCGAGCGCAAAAGTGCAAGGCCATCCATTCCTGCCATTTGCACGTCAGAGACGACAATATCAATGGCCTCTGATTTCAGGGTCACTAAGGCTTGCTCGGCACTGTCCGCTTCTCGCCAGTGATACCCTGCCAGCGCCAGTGTATCGACAAGCGCTTCGCGCAACCCTTCATCATCTTCCACGATTAGCACGGTTGTTTGGCTCATTGTGTTTCTCCTACGCTCTCACCATGATCTGCCACCGCCCCTTTGGCAAGCGGCAAACACAATGTAAAACAGGCCCCTTTTTCAGGCTCAGATTGTAAGGTGAGCTTGCCATCATGGGCATGACACACCATTTGCACAACGGCGAGGCCAAGACCTGTCCCCTGTTGTCGCGTGGTAAAAAAAGGCTCAAGGACTTTGGCATGTAACTCCGGCGCGATGCCTGGCCCGTTATCCGCCACCGAAAGTAAAAGGTTATCGCCCTGCAGCCGTGAATCGACAACGACTTGGCAGCCTTTGCCCGCCACCTGGACAGCATTAATCACAAGATTACTTAAGGCACTGGCTAACGCATTGGGGTTGCCCAACACCTTTACACTTTCGTCGTCACTGTTAATTGCAAAATCAACATCATGTCCTTGAACGACCGCATCCACCATGGGCTCAAATTCATTAAATAGCTGTTCGACACTGAATACCTTGACCACGTTATTGTCGCCGCCTTTGGCAAATAGCAACATGTCATTGACTTGCATTTCCAGATCATGCAAACGGTCTAACAACTTGAATTGAAAACGCTGCCTGGTCGCATTATTCAGGTTTGGGGCACCTAGGTTGGACGCATACAAAATGGCACTCGATAGTGGCGTACGCACCTGATGCGCTAATGATGCCACCATTTTACCTAACGATGATAAACGTTGTAGATCACTGACACGCGATTGCAATAAACGGGTTTCGGTCATATCGGTAATTAAAATGAGCTGCCCCGAATCGGACGCTGAGATGGCCAGCTTTACTCGCCGACCATCTTTTAGTGATACCTCGTGCCCATCATCGTCACGTGGGGAAAAAGCCCGTTGTATCACCTCAAACCAACGCTGCTGAGTCAATGGCTCACCCAGTAGTCGATGCGCCTCTGGATTGGCTTCAGCAACACGTCCATTGGCGTCCAGCAAGATAACCCCCGCAGGCATAACATCCAGAACTTGCTTATATCGAGTAACTTGTTGATCCACTGATCCAAGTGGCGACGATTGGGTTTCCATTTAAGCAATACACATTTCAATCAAGGTTTTACTCATTTAAGCAGGGATTATGCCATAAAAATAGCCAATAATATCAGCTTCTTGAAGACAAAAAAGCGAAGTCATTTTTTTGACTCCGCTTTTTGACACATTACCGATTTATATTAACTCTTCTTTGTTGAGTCCGTACTTACGCATTTTTTCCACCAAGGTGGTTCGCCGCATACTCAACATATCCGCAGCTCTCGCGACGACGCCTGACTGCGCCTCAAGTGCCTGCTTGATCAGATCAACTTCTACTTCAGCCAGGGTCTCTTTAAGATTAACGCCCTCGGGAGGCAAACTAGTAAAACCTGGACTGTCAGAAAAGCCTGGCATCTCATCATCAAACGCGGGAATATCTGGCTCACAAAACATCGCAGTGAGTGCCTCTCGCTCTGCCATTTCGGTGTCTTCTACCGAATACGCTTCTGGCTGAAATTCAGGAATATCACTGTAGCGATATTTCGCGGGAAGGTGATTTACATCCACCATTTGCCCCGGATATAAAATCACCAAGCGTTCGATAAGGTTGGCCAATTCACGCACGTTCCCTGGCCACTGATGTTCCATTAGCGAATTAATCGCTCGCGGTGAAATATGAATACGTCCATTTCCTTCACCATCTAGACGAGACATCAGTTCGTGGATAAGCAAGGGAATATCGTCAATACGATCTCGCAATGCAGGCATCTCAATCGGGAATACGTTGAGTCGGTAATAGAGATCTTCGCGAAATTCGCCTTCTTGGATCATCGTTTCCAGTGTGCGGTGAGTGGCAGCAACTACTCTAACATTGGCGCGAATACTTTTATTTCCTCCCACTCGCTCAAACGTACGCTCTTGAAGGACGCGTAACAACTTCACTTGCATTGGCATCGGCATATCGCCGATTTCATCCAAAAAGAGCGTTCCACCCTCCGCAAGTTCAAAACGTCCTTTGCGTGCTGAAATTGCGCCGGTAAAAGCCCCTTTTTCATGGCCAAAGAGTTCACTTTCGAGGAGCTCTCCGGGAATCGCACCACAGTTCACCGGCACAAAAGGACCGGTCGCGCGTGAGGATGAATGATGAATATGGCGTGCAACCACTTCTTTACCGGTGCCAGACTCACCTAAAATCAACACACTTGCCTCGGTTGAAGCAACCTGATCAATTAAATGACGAACCTGTTCAATCACATCGCTTTTGCCAACCATATTATGAAAGGCGGTATTGTCACCTGCGAGTTGTGGAATACTAAACGCTTGTTTTCCAGCAAACTCACGGCAATGGTGTAAGGCGTCAAACAATTGTGGGTAATTTAACGGTAAGCCCAGTTCGCCGACATAATTAGGCAACCCGGAAAGTTCACGATCATGACGTCGAATCGCAATCACTGGAACATGGTGATAGGTCGCAAGTTGGTCAAGCACTTTCTCTAACAGCGATGTCGAGCGGACGTGACCAAGAAAACATGCGCCCCAGTTTTGCTCCCAGAGTGCATCACTGACATCTGTGGTCGAGTGAAGCGCGTAACGCTCGCCGATAAAATCGAGTATCACGCCGAGATCGTGACGAAACTGGTCATCGTCATCGATAACAAGGATCTTTGCTAAATCTTGCATGTGTGAGATACGTCTGCCCTGATAACTTATTATTATTGTGCCGCTCGTAAGCAACAACAATCTCAATTTTAATCAAGACATTGTAATAGAGAACGCGCATAAGGCAACCGGAGACACAGTAAACCTGTGACTCCAGTGCCATGTCCGTCTTTTGGTAGGCGGTTTAACTGGTCGCTTGGGTCATATTATGGTATTCAGAGGGAATCTGGTCCCAAGCTGATTTTATCTCTCGCAATAGCTCAATCACATCGTCAATGGGTTCTGGCGTATTGTCTAAGTTGGCGGCACTGACTTGTCGAATCATAAAGTCATAAATGGCATCCAAATTATCCGCGATATCACCGCCCTCATCCATAGATAAACAAGCCCGTAGATTGATAATAATATCCAATGCCTTACCTAGGCGCTCACCTTTGACGGATAAATCGCCTTGTGCCATCGCCGCCTTGCCTTGAATTAAACGCTCAATAGCCCCGGCCATCAGCATCTGGATAACCTTATGAGGCGACGCGGCGCTTAACTGACTGTCAACCGAGACCTTCTTATAGGCCTGTAGTGAGCCTCTCATAGTCTTCCTCACCTATTGAAATTTCTTATACAGCTGCACAGACTGCTTCCCCTTGCGCTGCTGTAACAAGCGCTTGGCAGATTCTGCTTTGTGCTCTTCGAGCGTATCAATGAGCGTTTTTGTTCTTGCCAACGCCTCGGACCATTGTGGATGACTCGGCGCCTGTGTTGACGCTGCAATCTTATCGAGCAGCGTTTTTCTATCATGCAATTGTTGAGCCAGCTTTTCTGGATCAATGTCACTTAAGGTTAAGTGCTGAGCAATGTCTGCATCCATTACCTCTAACGTGACGAGCCAATCCGCAATCTCTGTCATGGCTAACCTGGCATGATGTTTTGCATTGCTTGCAATTGAGAACGCATTTGACTCGTTGCTTCTTCCATCGCAGAAAAGCGCTGCATGGTTCGTGACTCTAAGCTTTCCATGCGTCTATCTAACTCACGCTGATCATCACGTAATCTCAGCTTTTGCTCTGAAAGCGTGCTTTCACGGTTACTGATCGCTCCACCCGCGCCGGTGAACCCATTGACCACCTGCTCTAATTGACGCGCAAAGCCATCATTGCCACCGAAAAAACCTTCTAAACCGTTAAAGTTTTGACGCAGCTGGCGGTCTAACACTTTATTGTCGATTTCTAAACGGCCATCCATGGTGGTCGTCACCCCAAGTTCACTCAATGTTTTCATCCCTTCAGGCGCTTTCTCTATCGGGGATGAAAATAAGTTACGTAACCGACTGGTCGCCGTACGTATCACACTTTCACCCGCCAACGGACCGCCTTGTTGCGTTTCGGGATCATATTGGCTAACGGCTTGAGAGACACGGAAGAACGCATTGTAATTATCAACAAAAGACGTAATCGTTGATCGTACCGATTCTCGGTCATGCTCTACCGCCAGTGAAAGTGGCTTATCACTGGTTTGGTCAACGTCTAACGAGACACCCTCGATAGCATTATCAAATGTATTGGTTGTACTGGACACCGAGGCGATACCATCAATCAATATCTTGGCATCTTGTGCTGCCTGCATTTGCGTCATGCCATTATTAGCTTGTCCAGCTTGAAACCCTAACTGGTGGAGTGCACTGCCTATCTGAGCATCAACATTCACTTCGATCCGATTCGTTTCCCCGGTTTTATTACCGTTTAGCACCATACGTGCGCCACTATCGTCTTGGATAAGCGACGCCTGGATCCCGGGGTTTTTAGGATCGTTGTTAATCGCCCGCACAACGTCAGCCAAGCTGTCTTTGCCTTGTGGTACATCGATCACACTGGTGCGATTACCCATGGTGATCGTAAGTTTACCCGTACCCAACGAGGCATCAGGATCGACGCCTGGCGAGACAAGCTTATGAGCCCCCGCAAGTTGCTGTACATCAATCTGATAACGTCCAGGGATGGCGTCCGGTGTTGCCGTAGCACCGAGCGCGTCGGGGTTGCTCACCGATGTGGTTCTCGCCGAAAAACCTTCGTTACGACGAAAATCATACATCTGGGTTTTAAGTGTCGCGAGAGAATCTTTTAAGCGACCAAACGCACTAATGTCGGTTTCAACGTCATTAGTGCGTTTGATAATCCGCTCTTGCTTGGGTGCACGTTCAGCATCCACGATTTTAGTGACCATGGCATTAATATCCATGCCACCGCCCATGCCTGCTGCTTTTACACTCATAACGACTCTCTCACCTCGTTACACCTTCTCTGTGACCAGCCCTCGCGCGTGTTGCGACAATTGCTTAGCAAGCTCTAACATTTCTTTTTCTGGAATTTGACGGATGATATCGCCACTGTTCATTTCATACACGGTGACAATGCTACGTCCTGTGTCTTCATCCAGTCGGAATGCGAGCCCTTTGTTAAAGTCAGACATAAACTCATCTAGCCGGGCGACCAGCTTTTCAAGCTGTTGTCGTTGTAGCTGACGGTTTTCTTCAATGCGCTGCGACTGTTCAACACGCCGTTGCTGCATTGATTCTCGCGCTTCTCGGCGTTCAGCTTGCTGATGCTGATTCACCGGATCAGACTGCGTTTTTCCAACTCTTACATCTTTTGCAATCTTTGTGCCATCAGAGGGTTTTGAGTGCAGCAGGGATGAATTGGAAACGGATGAAATGTCCATTGCTATTCACCTCCAAAAACGTAGCGGCGGCGATTAGGCCGCCGCTCGTGAATGGTTAACCGAGCAAGCTCAGTGCCGCTTGTGGTGCCTGCTTGGCTTGCGCCAAAATCGAGGTACCAGACTGCTGCAGAATTTGCGATTTGGTCAAGTTCGTTGTTTCTTTCGCGAAATCAACATCACGGATTCGGCTGTTAGAGGCCGATACGTTTTCATTGACGTTATCCAAGTTCGCAATTGTATGGCTCAAACGGTTTTGCTTCGCACCCAATTCAGCACGGTGAGAATCGATAAATTGCATCGCATTATCGATCATACCGACCGCTTTTTGTGCGCCACCCATAGACGAAACATCCACATCTTTGATGGTTTCATCCACTTTGGTTCCCATGGATAGCGACGTAGCCAGCGCCCCTGAGAAGGTTGCATCCGAACCTGCCCCAGTGACAATTTGCAGCTCACCGTCTTCCGTCACCGATGCACTGAGTTTATCGTCAGCCTGACCATTAATGTAGGTGGCGATTTCTTCAATGTCATCACCCGCTTTGGCGTTCACATTGATGGATGTTGATGTGCCATCCGCATTGGTGATGTTGATTGCCATGGTTGCACCGGCAGTAGCTGTCCACCCTGCTGACTTACCATTCGCAGCCGTAAAGCTAGCGCCACCCATTTCACTGTGGTCAGCGCGGATGTTTTTGAACTCCATCATCACCGCTTCACCAGCATCAGCACCTACTTGGAACGAACGCGTACCAAATGTGCCGTTGAGAAGCTTAGCACCACCGAACGAGGTGGTTTCTGCGATACGGTTCAACTCATCTTGTAACGCCACAACCTCTTCTTGGATTGCACCACGCTCAGCATCACCGTTTGCACCGTTAGCGGATTGCAGTGACAAGTCACGCATACGTTGCAAGATATTGCTTGACTCTTCCATCGCCCCTTCAGCGGTTTGCGCCATTGAGATACCGTCATTGGCATTTCGAACAGCCACACCCAAGCCACTACTTTGTGCCATCAAGCGGTTAGAAATCTGAAGACCTGCCGCATCATCTTTGGCACTGTTGATACGAGAGCCGGATGACAAACGCTCCATTGAGTTGTTCAGCGCATCGGTTGAATTATTCAGAAATCGCTGAGCTGTCATCGCAGGGACGTTAGTGTTAACAGTAATAGCCATAACTATTCTCCTTAGGTTCTAGGTCCGGCTTCGCCCAGCTGACCAGGGAAAACCAGTGTAAAATTGTTCACAACCCATGTAGCGGCGCACGTTGAGAAAGCTTTAGCTTTTTTGTTGTGCGTGTCGGTATTAATACCGATGCCGTATGGCGCTATGAAGGTTAACGCCCAAAGGAGAGATATCTTTAGTGGGATTTTGATAAAAATTGGCATAAAAAAAGCGGCAACCGCTTGCCGCTTTTTTTTATCTGTAAAAACGAGAGGTTATTGCAGAAGGTTCAATGCTGCTTGCGGCATCTGTTTGGCCTGAGCCAGCATCGAGGTACCCGCCTGCTGTAGGATTTGACCTTTGGTCATTGCCGTCGTTTCACGTGCAAAGTCTGTGTCTCGAATACGACTGTTTGAAGCCGACACATTTTCCTGGATATTCGACAAGTTGCTAATGGTGTGGCTGAGTCGATTTTGCTTCGCGCCCAAATCCGCCCGCTGACTATCGATATAACGCATCGCCGAATCGACAACGCCAACAGCCATTTGAGCACCACCGACATCGGACACATCGAGGTCTGCCGCTGTCACTAAGTCACCGTTACCCGAAACCATGCCCAGAGAGGCGGCGAGTCCACCACTAAAATTGACGGCGCCTGCGACTTTATTCTCTTCAATAAAGATTTGCAGCTGTCCTTCCTCGTCAACGGACGCGGTGAGCATTTCATCTGACTGACCGTTGATATAGCTTGCCAGCTCTTCCACATCATCGCCTGCTTTCGCGCCGATACTTAAGCTGACGTTTTCACCCTCTTTCGTGGTAAATTGCAGCTGTAATGTCGAGGCTGCACCATCCACTTCCCAGCCAGCTGATTTGGGTTGACCACCAACAAATTCTACGCCACCCATACGGAAATCATCTGCACGAATGCTCGAGAGTCCCATAATGATCGCTTCACCGGCATCCGCACCAATTTGGAACGAGGCTTCACCAAACGAACCATTCAGTAATCGACGTCCACCAAAGGCTGTCGTTTCTGCAATTCGGTTCAGCTCATCTTTCAGTGCCTCGACCTCTTCTTGGATAGCCACACGTTCAGATTTACCATTAGCACCGTTAGCAGATTGCAAGGAAAGGTCCCGCATACGCTGCAAAATATTGGTAGACTCTTGCATAGCCCCTTCGGCAGTCTGGGCAATCGAGATACCATCATTGGCGTTCCGCATTGCCACATCAAGCCCTCGAGTTTGGGCCACTAATCGGTTAGATATCTGCAAACCCGCCGCGTCGTCTTTAGCACTGTTGATTCGGCTACCTGACGACAGACGTTCCATTGAATTGTTCAACTCATCGGTCGCTTTATTCAGGTAACGCTGCGCAGTCATCGCAGACACGTTGGTGTTAACTGTTACACCCATTTTGCTCTCCTTTGACTTTCGCTTGCTTTGCGAAACAGCCTACCCGCGACGTGTTGCACTGTGTAATGGCGGTGCTGCGGGAACAGCTTGTTAATCAGTTTTAGTCTCAGCCCGTTCAAAAACTGGCCGCTTGGTTGATTAAATACAATATATGTGCCAACTTTTTAAAATATATCCAAATCAGTATCTTACTAGATTTTTGTTGTATAATAGAGCTCAATAATGACAGCGGAATCTGCCGATTTTCTGTACCAGCGGCAATATAGCGGCAACGCCTCGCCTTCGGTTGCCGGCATGACCGGTCTATCGCTTGTCGATGTACGCTTGCAAATAGGTGGCCAACTCCGGTAACGACTGAGCTAGAAGGCATATTTTTTGCAGATATTGTTTGCAGATAGATAACACTCATCATCCCACCAGCGTCTTGACACTAAGTCGAGGCAATCATAAATAACAGGACGAAGTCACTGATGACGCAAGAAAACGACGGTCAAACGAATATGACGCTGGATGACGCGTTCCAGCTCGGTATTCGCCTCTATCAAGACGGCAATAAAGTCGATGCACGGCAAGTTTTTGAACAGATACTGAGCCAGGCGCCAGATACCGTTCCCGTGCGGCAGGTTCTCGCCGTATTAGATGCGGAACAAGGGCAATATCGCCAAGCGATGACACATCTTGAACATGCCCTTACGCTCGCGCCTGATGATCACTCTCTGTTGTTCGACAAAGCGCAACTGCTCACCCAGCAAGGCCACAACAAAGCGGCCTTAGACATTGTCGACGCTTTGTTTGCCGCCGCTCCCACCAACCAAGATATCCTTAGTTTACGTGAACAATTAACCGCAAAACTTGGCTTGCAAGGTGAGAGCCGTCGTACACATGCTTTGCGTGATGAATTGCATCAAATTAAAAATCAAGGTCTGGCTGAGGAAATCAACAAAACCATGGCGTTGGCCGCTAATTTGATGAAGGATGGCCACACGGCACAAAGCGAACAACTTTATCAAACGATACTAACGCTTGAGCCCGACTACCCTCCTGCATTGATGGCGTTGGCTCAGCATGCGCTTGATGAACAAGAATACGGTAAGGCCCAGCAGCTCTTATTACGCGGTAATGACAAAGCGCAATCTCATCAAGTGTGGCAACTGCTTTTGGTCAGAGCAGAGTCAGGGCTCGGTGCGTATACAAGCGCTCGCCAACGCTGCTTGCAAGCTCATAAGCAAACTCAAGATCCAGCCTTTTTGCACCAACTGTTGGTGGTGTATCTCAAGGAAGCCAATTGGTTGGAAGCGAGTAAACTGGCCAAGCAATGTTTGCGTGATGACCCCGAGGGCGGAGAATTACACTATGCCTATGCCCGTGCTACCTTCGAGCGACTCAAGCAACATCATCAGTTTACGCAAGATAAATTGACCGATTGCTACCAGATCCACGAGAAGGCTCTCGTTCATGTCAGCGATAAACAAGCGAATACCTTAAATGCACAATTAGGCGAGCTCGAGTGGTATATGGGAAATATCGATCAAGCCCAACATCGCCTAGAAACGTTATTAGCGGCGCAACCCGATGATCATGCGCTGCGGTTTAACCTTGCCTTTGTCTATCGTACCCAAATGGCGTGGGATAAGTTTTACTCGGCGAATGAAGCAGGACTTGATTGCGGCCGTCGACTCAAATACCACGGTGATTTACCCCGTTGGGATTTGTCGCGACCACAAACTGATGCCGTGCTCATTATGCCTGAGCAAGGTGTCGGGGATGAACTCGCCTATTTTCATAACGTGGCAATGGTGGTTGAGCGTGCTCGAAAAGTGTACGTTGGCTGCGATCCGCGTCTAGAGCCCTTACTGATTCAAGCATTTCCAAGTACAGAAATTGTGCCGATTTCTCGCAAAGATGGAAAAGATATTTTTGTCCCTGAGCATGTTCTCGCTGACATTGATAGCTGGGTGGCCGGTGGATCACTGGCAGGGTTGTGCTATCACCACTTTGACCGTCATCTTTATCAGCAAACCTATATTGTTCCTGATGTCGCAACCCATGCGCCTTGGATAGCACCGTTAGCCAAATTGCATCAGAAAGGGCCTGTGTTTGGGCTATGCTGGCGCAGTGGTCTCGCGGCTGCCACCCGTAACATTCACTACTTGGTGGCTGAAGAATTAGCAGGCTGGATAAAAGCCGTTCGCCAGCTTTGTCCTAACGCCCAGTTTGTCAATTTACAATATGGTGAGTGTGAAAAAGAGCTGAGTAAAATCAAAAAACAAACGGGCGTTGAGATCGTGTCCCTACCGGGATTAGATCTTAAAAATGATTTTATGGGGACCGCGCATGCGATCAAACAGCTCTCGGGGGTATTTACCGCGGGGACAGCGGTGCATCGGCTGACGGTTGCCGTCGGCACACCTTGCTATGTGTTTTTTGCCGGCCATAAAGAGAGCGATATACAAACGCCAGAGTCGATGCCAGGCTACGCAGAGTATGCGTTTAGTTATCCGCCAATGATCAAAGACAAACAGCCACTGCTTGATGCGATAGCACGCCGTATGGTTGACGATCTCGGTCGGTAAAAAGGGGGGAATCACCCTCTACCAATAAAAACGGGGCCGCTGAGACGGCCCCGTTTTTTATTCACCCCTGGTACCTTGCGGTAACTTAAGGCTTCAACCTTGGGTTAGATATAATTAAACAACGAAAGATCTTTAGTCTTAGCAAATGCCTGCTGGGACGCTTGCAGTGCCAGCATATCTTCGTTCATATCGATGGCGGCTTGGGTATAATCTAAATCTTCCATGGTACCCAAAGAGCGATTCAACACTAATTTAAAATCTTTATGCATGCTTTCTTGTCGATCGAGCGTGGTCAACCGCGTTCCCACTTCTGAGCGTGCTTTGTTCAAGTGTTTAAAGGCGGCTGAAAACTGCTCAGTGACTTGATGGAGCTCTGCCGTTGCCGAGGCATCATCGATATCCGCATACGATAAAGCCGCACCATTTTTAAACGCATCGAAGATATTGAAGCTATCTTGTCTTTCTAAGTTGATAGTATCACCCGGCCCCATCTCACCTTCAAAGGTCATTTTGAGCGTGTTCCACTCAATGCCGGTTTGCGGATCGTAAAGGCCAGCACTGACTTCGGTGCCATCTTGCATCAGTGAGTACGTGGTATCACCACTAGCATTAACATCAAACGACACCGAATAGTTGGCCGTATCAGCATCATTGCTATTTTCCGCGTTTGCCAGCAACAGCAGAGATCCATCTTCAAGATCGTATTCCGGTTGATAATCGCCAAAAGGGTTATCAATTTCCATAAACATCTTATCGCCGGGATCGGAGGTCGGCACTTCTACTGCAGGCGCTACTTGAGCCGTACGAAAGTAACTGTCGCCGGCATAACGGACATTGCCTTGGGTATCACGATAAAAAGGCTGGGTACTGGTTTGGGTGCCGGAGAACAAGAAGTTGCCTGACTCGTCCTTGGTGTTCACCAAGTCCATAAAGTTATCAAACATTCCTTGCAGATCTTGGCGGTGCGCAGTGCGGTCTTCCACCGATAACGAACCATTAATCATCGCCATCACTTTACGCTTGGCGCCATCCATGATTTGCTCTGATTCATCAATAGCGATCTCTTCACGTGTTTGACGATTTCTCGCCAAGGTGATCGAATCAATAAACTGATCAATCTGCTCATCTTGCTGGCGAAAGTTCTGAATATAGATTGATGAGACGGGATCATCGCCGGATGTGATCACACGTTTTCCGGTCGCCATTTGCTCCTGATTATCTTGCACCTTCACATTTTGGCGCATAATGTCGTTGGAGACAGATTGGTAATTATGAAAACTAGCAATACGACTAATCATACTGATCGACCCTTATCGCGTTGCATTGAGCAGAGAATCAAAGGTTTCATTGGCTGCAGTCATGATGCGTGACGCCGCCATATAAGCGCGTTGAAACTTCATCATATTCGCCGCCTCTTCATCAAGGTTAACCCCAGACACTTGGGCGACACGCCCTTCTGCCGCATCATGTTCAACCATACTCACATCCTGCAAACGCTCATACGACGCTTTTTGCACCCCTAAATCGGTACTCAGCCCTTCATAGACGTCAAGCACGGTGGAGCGGCCATTATCCATCAACTTTTGCGTTTGCAACTCTTGCATGCGAATTAAGTTACTGTTGTCGCCATCCGCCGGGATCAAGCTTACGGCCAAGACATCGTCAGGCACCGCTTTATCATTAAGATCAATCACGGTCCCATTCACGTCTATCGGCCCACCAGGTGGATAAGCTTGAGGCGCAACCAAGATTTGACCTTTGGTGTCTGTCACCGCAAATTGGCTGCCATCCGGTGAGATTCGAACTTGAAATTCTTTTTGTCCGCCACTTTGCAGTACACGGACGTCGCCCTCTCCTTTACTCACCGAGCTACCACTGATATAGCTTTGTGCGGCAATATCAGCAGGATCTTCCATCGTTACCCGCATTTGCCCTGCTGCTGACCGCGCCGGGCGAATTAATACTCGCTCATTGGCCGCCAATCCTGCATCAATTTGAACACGCATTCCGTCCACATTGAAGCTGGGAGGCGTACCACTAGGGGTAACGGCGGCTTGTTTGCCGTCTGGGGCGGTCAGCGTATATTGTGTGCCATCGAACTTAAGTTGATAGTCACCCGGTTTAAGCTTTTGCAAATCATCGATATAAACTTTAAGGTCCGCAGTGGATTCACCGTTTTGAACCACGCGAGAACGGGCGATGCGATCACTGTTAAAATCGGTAAAGATATTTTTGCCCACTTCACCATTAAGATCGAAGCCTTGTCCCTGCAAATCATTCAACGCCTGAGAAAACCCAATCGACATTCGGCCTAACTCGTCACGCGCTTGGCTGAGTGTGTCATCACGGTACTCAAATAACGCACCGAGTTTACCGCGAATATCGCTATTCGAAATGGCTTTCACACTCTTACCTTCAACGAGGGCTAAACGACGCTCTTGATGATCCGGCTCACCCGGCAAGGTAGTTAACTCACTGCTATTCATCCCGGATACCAGCATATGGCCACTGCCAATGATGACATTGAAAAGACCATCTTCGCGTGCATTCACGCTTACCTGGGTGTACTCAGACAGCTCTCGGATCAATTTGTCATGACGGTCCAATAGATCATTAGCTTCGGCGGGGGTTTTAAGTATTGCCTTATGCACATCCACCAGCTCTTGGCCGATGTCGTTCATTCGCTTTACCGTGGCATCAATTTGTGACGAGGTATCAATTGATTGCTGCTGTAACACGCCATAGACGTCGTTCATACCGGCAGCGACCATTCGCGCTTTTTCGAGCACGACTTTTCGCGCCCCCATATCACTTGGGCTGTCAGTTAACCCTTTAACCGCGCCGTAGAATTCATTCATGTTTTCAGGAATTTTTTTGGCTGAATGCGCCATCATATCGTCGAGTCGACCGAGTTGATCGTTGCGCGCGGCGGCGTGAGACAAGTTCGAGGTCGCCACATTCAGTTCATTAACCGCGAACTTATCATAGTTACGGCGTACCGCAGCAGCGTGAACACCGGTACCGTAATTGTTGCCACCCCAAAATTGCGGATCATTGGTTTGTTGCTCAACGGATTGACGGCTATACCCCTCCGTATTCACGTTAGAGATATTGTGACCTGTTGTATTCAGCTGTCGCTGCGCAGTCAGTACGCCTTGCGATCCAAGGGAAAGCAGGTCCAAGCCCATTGTGCCTCCAAGTAACCCGGCAATTAAAACGAGATAATCAAAGTAAAGCAAAAATCAGGCCAGAGAAGGTAGAGGGGTTTTAAAGCGATGTAAAACAAGATATTAACTGATTTAAAGGCATAAAAAATCAAGCTAAAATAAAAAACGGCAAGCCTTTGCCTGCCGCTCAATTATTCCATCATGCCACGGACTTGATCGAGCACACGGATAACTTTGTCGGCATACTCAGGATCAGTGGCATAGCCCGCTTGGTGGAGTTCGCGAATAAACTGTTCAGGTTGCGCAGATTGAGACAGGGCTTGCTCGTAACGGGGGTTTTCTCGTAAAAACGAAACAAAATCATCAAAACTCTCTTGATAGGATGGATACGCGCGGAAACTCGCCGTTTCTTTCACCGGGATCCCATCATACACTTCGAGTGTTTGCGTCGCGACTTTATCTCCGCTCCAGCGTGGATCCGCTTTAATATTGAACAAGTTATGGCTGTTATCACGGGCATTGGCGATCACTTTTTTACCCCAGCCGGTTTCCAAGGCAGCTTGTGCTAAAATGATCGCTGGATCAGTGCCGAGTGCCCGTGCCGCGCGTCGTGCATGAGGCGCTAATGTATCAACAAATGCGGCAGGCGAATCAAAGCCTTCATTACGTTGTCCCGCCTCACTTCCCGCTGCCGGTGGGGCAATCGACTGGCTATCCAGCGCGGCAATCGCTTTTTCTGCCGCCTCTCGACTTCGATTTTGATCCAAAGGCAAAGATTGCGCCGATGTGCGCGCCGCATCTTCCAAGTCAGGCTCACTATCGCCCAGAGCCTGGCCCAGTTGTTCCACAATCATATCAGCCAGCCCCAGCGATCCCTCTCGACTGAGTTCACTCGCCATTTGTTCGTCTGCCATTTGCTCATAAAACTTAGAGGTGCGATCGTCGATGAGATCGGACTCGAACGCTTCATTGGCATCACGCATTGATTTAAACAGCATCTGGGTGAACAAGGCTTCAAATTGCTCAGCCGCAGAGCGTAATGCGGCACTTTTATCGCCATCGCCATTCTTAGTCGCTTGACGGCGCAACGAATCAAGCTGGCTAATATCGTGTACAAATTGACTATCAACAGGAGATTTCATTGCTGTCCCTTATATGACTATCAACTGGCCATCGATGGCACCCGCTTGCTTTAGCGCTTGCAAGATGGCCATCAAGTCTGAGGGGGCTGCCCCCACGCCATTGACTGCGCGAACTAAATCGTCCAAGGTCACGCCTGGTTTAAAGTGGAACATTCGCCCTTCTTCTTCTTCGACATTGATCTCGGTATCCGGTGTGACTACCGCTTCCCCACCACCGAGTGGGTTGGGCTGATCGACATTAAAGTCTTCTTGAATCGAGACGGTCATGCCGCCATGCGTAATTGCAGCTGGACGAAGGCGCACATTTTGTCCCACCACAATGGTGCCCGTACGAGAATTGACGATGATTTTAGCCGCACCATCTCCAGGTTGAAATTCAATATTTTCTAAGGTGGATAAAAACGCGACCCGCTGGCTCACATCACGTGGCGCTCTGACACGCACCGACGTAGCATCCATCGCAGACGCTGTTGATGGTCCTAGAAAGCGGTTAATCGCATCCGCCATACGTTGAGCGGTGGTAAAGTCGGATTGAAAAAGATTAAAGGTAAGGTGATCACCTCGACCAAATGGATTCGGCACTTCGCGCTCGACCGAGGCACCGTTCGTGATTCGCCCCACAGTAGGGGTATTCCCCACCAGTTGTGAGCCATCGGCCCCCGTGGCACTAAACCCACCGACAATTAAGTTGCCTTGTGCGGTGGCATAGACGTTGCCATCCAGCCCTTTCAAAAAGGTTTGGAGCAAGGTTCCCCCTCTTAAACTTTCCGCCGAGCCAATCGATGACACAGTCACGTCAAGTTTTTGACCCTGTTTGGCAAACGCAGGGAGGTCTGCGGTCACTGCGACTGCGGCGATATTGTCTGATTGAGGGGTTGTATCAGTAGGAAGTTCGATACCAAAGTTATTTAGCATCGACTTAAAACTTTGGTCAGTAAAATCAGTGCTTTCACCTGTCCCCGGCAAACCGACCACTAAACCATAGCCCGTCAACGTGTTACTCCTGACCCCAGCAACCTCGGCAACGTCTTTTATTCGAGCCGCAAGACTTGGTGTGGCTACAACCAGCAAGACTATCGATAACAACCACTTTTTCACGTCAACTCTCCGTCACAATATAGGGCTACAAGGTGACATTAAAGAATCGTGCCAACCAGCCTTGTTCTTGGGTATCTTGTCGCTCGCCGGTACCGGAATATTGAATTCTGGCATTGGATATACGGGTTGAAGCAATGGTGTTATCCGGACCAATATCGGCGGGTCGAATGGTACCGCTCAAGCGAATGTATTCATCGCCTGAGTTCAGCGTTAACCATTTTTCGCCGCGCACCATTAAGTTGCCATTGGCCAACACATTAATCACTTGTACCGAAATAGAGCCTTGCAGACTATTACTTTGATCTGCCGATGAAGAACCCGTTGATGAATTATCATTGCTCACTTCATACGACAAGGTGCGCTCGCCAATGGTGATTTCTTCCCCTCCTAAGGACAGAGGATCCATGCTCAAGTCGTTTGACTTGGCCAAATCGGAGCTCGCACTTTTTTGAGCCTGAGTGTTTTCCTCAAGCATGACCGTCACGATATCCCCAAGTCCACTGGGTTTTGATCCATTATATAAATCACGCTGTTGGCTGGTATTAAACAAAGATCCTGTCGCCGTTGTATAGTGCTGCGGAGGCTGTTGCGGGCGAATCGGAGACCAAGACGGATCGTCAGCTTTGGGATCTTCACGTTGACGTAACAAACCAATCAAGCCCTCACCTTCCGGTGTTGTATCGCCTTCAACCGCATCCGTGGTCGAGGTGGCTTGGTCAAGATCACTGCCTGTATCTTGCTGCCCCGGCAATGAACAACCGCCCATCCCTAGGAGCGTGGCAAAGAAAAGGCCCGATATTAATCCACGTTGCACCGTCATCATTGCCCCCTTATACCTTCACCATGCTTATAACTGTTGATTTACGTAACTGAGCATCTGGTCAACGGATGAGATAACTTTAGAGTTCATCTCATAAACACGTTGGGCTTCGATCATATTGACCAGTTCTTCGGTCACATTGACGTTTGAAGTTTCGAGCATCGATTGTTTTACTTCGCCAAACCCATTCAGGCCTGGTACGCCTTCTTGCGGATCACCACTGGCGCCTGTGGGTAGGTAGATATTCTGACCAACCGGCTCCAAACCACCTGGGTTAATAAAATCCACCGTCGTGATTTGACCCAAGACTTGGTTTTCTTGCTGACCGCGCAAACGGACAGAGACTTCGCCATCCGTGCCGACGGTCACCTGTACAGCATCATCCGGTATCGTGATTTCAGGCTCCAGTGTATAGCCCGACCCTGAGGTAACGATAGTCCCCTCATCGTTGAGGGTGAACTGACCATTGCGCTGGTAACCCATGTTGCCGTCAGGGAGCAACACTTGGAAAAAGCCATCGCCTTCGATCATCATGTCGAGCGCATTGTCTGTTGTTTGTACATTACCATTGGTATGGACACGCTGAGTGGCAACGACCTTTGACCCTGCCCCCAACATCAAACCACTCGGCAGCTCTGTGTTCTGAGATGATTGGCCGCCCGGTTGATTAATGTTTTGATAAAAAAGATCTTCAAATACCGCGCGTGACTTTTTAAAACCGACCGTCGATGCGTTGGCTAGGTTATTCGAAATCGTCGAAATATTAGTTTGCTGCGCATCAAGTCCGGTTTTGCTGACCCATAATGCTGGATGCATAATTACTTCCTCTTAATAAACCTTAGCCAAGCCGCAATAACGATGAAGACGACTCGTCCATTTTTTCTGTGGTTTTCATTAACTTCACTTGCATTTCAAAGTGACGTTGCAAGTCAATCAGCCCCGTCATTTCACCCACTGCGTTAACGTTACTGCCCTCTAAAGCTCCCGTTTGTAACGTCACACCTGCATCCGCTGGAAATACGGTGCCAGGTTCTTTGGGCTTAAACACCCCATTCTTGTCTTTGAAAAGGTCTTGGTTATCTGGGCGAACGAGTTTAATTCTATCCACCATTTCCATAGCATCAGGCGGCGCCCCCTGGGGCAATACCGAGACGCCCCCCTCTTTTCCGACTTCAATTCTTGCCGCCGGCAAAGGAATAAAGATCGGCCCGCCATTTTCACCCAAAATGAGATTGCCGTTACTGTTCTGAAGTAACCCAGTTTGATCCACTTTCAAGTGACCGGCACGGGTGTAGCCTTCTTGGCCTTGGCTGTCTAATACCGACATCCAGCCTTCACCTTGAACGGCCACATCAAGATTGCGGCCGGTTGTGATGGTGGAGCCTTGCTCGAAGCTATAACCAGGTCGCTCAGTCATATTAAAAACTCGGCTTGGTAACCCCTCACCGTAAGCTTGCATAGAGCGTGACTGCTCAAGATCAGCTCGGAATCCCGTGGTACTGACATTGGCTAGGTTGTTGGCGCGCAACTGCATTGCCTGCATATCTTGCTTAGCGCCACTCATGGCGAGGTATAACGCGCGATCCATATTGGTTGCCTCCACAATCGTTCTGTAGGTAACAAAGCAAGGAGCGTGCCATTAATTAAATGTATGTTTTTCAGAAAGATAGAAAGAGAAAATCAAGAAAGGGGAGATAAAAGCAGTAAACGAAGGCGAGGACTTGCCGCCTGATAGGCAGGCGGCAATAAAAGCGAGCTTAACGGATTTGCAAGATATTCTGTTGCATCTGGTTACTCACTTCCAGCGCTCGCGAGTTCGCTTGGAAATTACGTTGCGCGGTGATCAAATCGACCAGCTCTTGAGTCATATCGATATTAGATTGCTCAATGGTCCCGCTTTTCACTTGACCAAATGCGCCTTGCATCGCCTCACCAAAAATGGGATCGCCCGAGTCTTGGGTGATATCCCACTGGGTGTTACCCACCTGTGCTAAGCCTTGCTGGTTGGCAACACGCACCATGCCAACCCGGCCTAATGCGATGTTTTCACCATTACTGTAGGTCGCCATAATGGTCCCTTTCGGATCAATATCGACCTTGGTCAAATAGCCTGTCGTCGCCCCATCATCAGAAAATTTGCGCATCTCAAACGGCGCGGCATACTGAGTCGGGTTATCAAAGTTGAGCGTGAGCTGCTGATCACCGTTGGCACCGTTCATCTCTAATCCAGCGCCTGTTGGGCCCAAGGCATCGGTCACGATCGGATTACCGCCATTAATATTGTTCACTGAACCATCTGAGTTAAAGTCGATGGTGTGACCAACCTGTCCAGTGGCATTGGTTGAATTGCCACCTTGGATATTCACCGGCTTTTCACCTTCAGGATCCGTCATGGTGTAATACACAGACCAGCTATTGGGATTGGCCGGATCGTTACCTTTCACATAATACGTCGACAACTTATACGGCTGACCAAGCGAATCATAAACCGTTGCAGAGGTTTGCTTGTTGTAGGTTTCAGGGTCTTCAAAATTAAACTGGGTCGGATCTTTTTGCGCACCGCCAGCTGGTAAGTTCAAACCAATATCAACATTTTGTGACGCACGAGGCTGACCAAACTGATCCGGTACATTAAGAGACTGAGGCTCATAAGAAGAGACCTGCTGGGTATCAGGATCGACATTGTAACCGAGCAAGTACTGACCTTCGGAATTGATAATGTCGTTATTTTTATCAAGGTGGAAAGCACCGTTGCGGGTTAAATGGTAATCATTGTTTTGCAGCTTGTCATTTGACACACCGAAGAAACCATTGCCGCTAATCCGCAAATCGAGCGGATTATTGGTATAAATACTCGAGCCTTCGTGGAATTGCTGCGCCACGGTCGATGTTTGAACACCTGTGCCGTTGGTAGTCTTCGAGTTTGAGAAGATCGACGTCGAATACACATCACCAAACTCTGCGCGAGATTCCTTAAAGCCATAGGTATTGGCATTAGAAATGTTGTTACTGGTGGTGTTCATGTCTTTCTGGGCCGCACCAAGGCCACTTAACGCAATATTAAAACCCATTGCTTTTCACTCCTAATAAATCGGTCAGCCTTTCGTCACATTACCGACGTCGGCATTACCGACCTCTAGCACTTCAGCCAGTTTCATCGGTGAGGAAAAGCCAGCAATATTTAACATCACATTGCCACCACCATTCCCCAGCAAAACACTGTTCACATTGGCATAGGTGGACACATCAAATTCTTGTGTCTGTCCATCAACCATGCCACTCACCTTGAGCTTGTAAGTGCCCTCCGGCATAGGATTGCCGTTGTCATCCATCCCATCCCATTCGACGCGATGATCACCTGGTGGTTTGGCACCCATACTGAACGTTCTCAATAGTTGTCCTTGTTCGTTCTCAATTCGAACACTGACATTATCTAGCGCTTGAGGCAGCTTCACCATGCCCGCGACACCGCCCGTTTCACCTTTCACACCGGTGGAGCCGGGAACTAGCACGTCACGCCCTACTAACGATGACGCTTGTAATGCCTGGTTGGACGTAATCGACTCATTGAACGTATCAAACTGCTTGTTCATTTTGCCGATGCCCTCTACCGTGGCAAACGACGCCATCTGCGAGATCATCTTGTCGTTATCGACAGGTTTGGACGGATCCTGCTGTGACAGCTGCTTGGTGAGCAATTTGAGAAAGTCTTCCTGTTCGAGTGCTTGCTTACCCGTGGTCGAGTCTTGCTTCTCTTGCAGTTTTTTCTCTTGCTGCGCCTTTAGCTGGTCAATGTAGGACAGTCCGTTACTTGAACCTGTACCGTCAATTCCGGCCATCTTCGCCTCCTACATTACTGACCCATCTGAAGCGTACGCATCAGCATTTGTTTACTCGCATCGGCCACCTGAACATTGGTTTGGTAAGATCGCGACGCAGAAATCATGTTCGCCATCTCTTCCATCACATTCACGTTCGGTTTAAAAATATACCCCTCGTCATTCGACATCGGATGGTTGGGGTTATATTCCGCGCGTAATGGTTTCTGGCTCTCGACAATACCATCAATGTTGACCGGCACACTTTCGCCCTGCTGCTTAAAGCGATTAAGCTCCGCAGAGAAAATCGGATGCCGTGCTCGGTATGTCTCTTCAGCAGAGCTACTCACCGAATTGGCATTGGCCAGGTTGCTTGATGTGGTGTTCAATCGTACTGATTCGGCGCTCATGGCCGATCCCGACACGTTAAAAATATTAAACAAACTCATCGATTATTTCCCATTCAATGCCTTCTTCATATTCTTGAACTTAGAGCCAAGAAAATCGAGTGAGGCCTGGTATTCCAGTGCGTTCTGCATGAACAAATTCTTTTCTAGCTGCGCATCAACCGTATTACCATCGCCCGTATCCGGCTGTGATGGGACACGGTACTTTTTCTCTCCGGTCACCCGGCTAGAGGCAGCGATGTGCCGCTCATTTGTGCGACTTAGGCCAATACTTGCCTCGGAGCTTGCCGCCTTGAGCGCGCGTTGAAAGTCAATATCTTGCGCTTTGTAGCCTGGCGTGTTGGCATTAGCGATATTGCTAGACAAGGTCTCTGCCCGCTTTCCTCTTACGCCAACGGTGTGCTGGTGCACACCCAATGCATTGTCAAATGTAATCGCCATGGACAACCTCCGAATTCTTACTGAATAGAATAAAGCAAACAAAGTGCCAAGTTTCGATTTAGCACTGTTTTTTAAAGTGAACACTAGGTAGGACGCGGGTTCGAAGCACTCATACTTCGACATAATGCAGCGAGGAGGCAGGTGTTAAACAAAAAAGCGGCAAACACTATGCCGCTTTTTAAAATACTATTTTAACTTGTAGATGATGCCTGGATTACAACGGATCATCTCAAACTTATCGGTTAAACCAGTGAGTGACTCCGACGCCCCGAGAATAAGATACCCACCGGGGTTGAGCGCCCCTGCCATTTGATTAAGCACCTTGGCTTTCATATCCGGAGAAAAGTAAATCAAGACATTACGACAGAAAATAATGTCGAACTTGCCCAGCAAACTGTAGCTTTCCATCAGGTTTTGCGGACGGAAAGTCACCATTCGCTTGATATTGTCTTTGATCCGCATTTTGCCGTCACCCACATCTTCAAAAAAAGTGCGGCGACGCTCTGGAGATAAACCGCGGCCCAACGCTAAGTTGTCGTAGATGCCCTGCCGACACGCCTCTAACATCGACGTGGAAATATCTGTCGCGGTAATACTGACACTGCTCAGCATCCCAGGTTTTCGCTGCTGTGTTTCTGCGACCGTCATGGCAATCGAATAAGGCTCTTGCCCCGATGAACTGGCTGACGACCAAATTTTGATTGGTTTACGTGCTTTCGCCAGCTCTGGAAGTAAACGATGTGCCAAGACTTCATACGGATAGGTATCACGAAACCATAACGTCTCGTTGGTCGTCATCGCATCAATGGCCGCGACAGCTAATTCACGATTTCGTCCAGTGATGACCGACTTGACCAGCTCCGACAGTGACGCCAAGCCAAATTTATTCACAAGTGGGCTCAGGCGGCTACGCACCAGATACTGTTTACTGTCTCCGAGTACGATCCCACACTTGGACTCGAGGTGCTTACAGAAGTCCCGATATTCTTGATCACTGATTGCTACATTTGTCATTAATTCACTCAATCGCTCTGGTTACTTTACGACTTAACCGCTTCAAGGACGGTAGATCCCAGCTCATCTGGATCGAACTTAGCGATAAACGAGTTGGCTCCGACGCGCTGAACCATCGCCTCGTTAAAAACCCCACTTAGTGATGAGTGCAATACTACATGAAGATCTTTAAGACTCGAATCTTTTCTAATCTCAGTTGTGAGCGTGTACCCATCCATTTCAGGCATTTCGATATCGGATATCACCAAGGCCAACTGGCTATAGATACTCCCCTCTGCAGCCATTTCTTTCAGCTTATCGAGCGCTTCTTTGCCATCTTGCACGAGGATAACGTCATAGCCGACACTTTCTACAGCACGTTTCACTTGTCGACGCGCGACACTGGAATCATCCGCTACCAAAACTTGACTAGGCGCGCTTTCCTCTCGCTCTTCACGTTTTGACAAGACTTCTTCACTGATTTCCTCATTCACTGGGGCGATTTCGTTGAGGATTTTTTCGACATCAAGCACTTCAACTAGCTCATTATCGATTTCAGTGACGGCTGTCAGATAATGCGAGCGGCCCGTTCCCTGTGGCGGGGGCAGTATTTTTTCCCAATTCATATTAACAATGCGCTCAACAGAACCCACCAAAAATCCTTGCATGGATCGGTTAAACTCTGAAATGATCACAAATCGATTTTCAGGATCGGGAATAGCTGGCCCACCCGTTGCAAGGCTCATATCAATGACAGAGATCGTTTGACCTCGAATATGGGCCACGCCTTTGACAAGAGGATGCAAATTCGCCATCGCCGTCAATCGCGGACACTGCAAGACCTCTTTGACTTTAAAGACATTAATGCCAAAGCGTTGGTTTCTCATCAGGCGGAAAGTCAACAACTCTAAGCGGTTCTGCCCCACCAACTGCGTACGTTGGTTGACCGAATCAAGAACACCACCTGTCATAAGATAAACTCCATATTGCCCCATTTTTTTTGTAGAGTAGCATGGTAATCATAGTGGGTAATCACATGACTCTCGAGAAAGAAGGGAAATTTCTTCTTTGTCCGCTACCGATGGTTTGGAACTATGTCCAAGATATTACGCTTATTTAGCGTCACTTTGCTCGCAAGCTTTAGCCTAAGTATAGCCGCTGCAACAGTAAGTCAAATTGAAGCGGTACAAGATGCAGCAGAAAAACATGTTGCAGACATTATTTCTGTGCCCAAAAACGGCAAAATCGATATTACAGCAGGTAATCTGGATTCTCGCATGCGTTTAACAGACTGCCCTGTTCCTTTGGATACCGATGTGCCTGGACGACAGCAGCTTAATACGTCGGTTACTGTGATGGTGTCTTGTGATCAAGACAACTGGCAAGTGTACATTCCGGTCAAGATTGAGCTGATGACACCCTCGGTCGTGGCGAAGCGGCCTCTTAATCGTGGCATGACTATTGCTTCAAATGATCTTGCCATTCAAATGGTAAATAGTCGGTTTCAACGCGGTAGAACCTATACTCAGCCCGCCCGCTTGATTGGTTCCAAAGTCAAACGGACGGTGGGCATGGGCGAACCGATCAGCAGTAGTGATGTCTGTGCGGTGTGTCGAAATGATGACGTTTTAATCACTGCACAAGGAAACGGACTCAATATTGTTGCAAAAGGCACGGCATTAAGTGATGGAGCGCTAGGTGAGCAAATAAAAGTCAAGAACAACAAATCTAAACGTCTCGTCGATGCTACAATCTCAGCGGTCGGCGAAGTAACGGTTAATTTCTGACTTTTTACGTCTCAATGCTAAAGTAACTGCAAAATGTGCCGATATGCTGAGCGACGGACTCAAAAGCGACTGACAGTAAGGCAATGTTATGGCGAGTATTGATCAACTACGTGGTAACCAGCAAGCGCTGACCACCACACGAAACACCAGTAACCAGACCAAAACACAAGAGACACAAGGCGGCGCGGTCCGTGAACAGCAGGGAGTGAAATCTCAAGACGATGCTGTTTCATTAAGCCAACAAAGCCAGAAGATCGACAAAATGAATCAAGAAATGGCCGCCGAGCCCCACTTTGATAGTGCGAAGGTTGAGCAAATCAAGCAAGCGATTGCTAACGGTTCGTATAGAGTGGATGCTGACAAGCTGGCTGCCAACATGATGCGCTTTGAGAATGATCTAAACGAAAGCTAAGCTGACGGAGTGGTTATGAGTCCTACTGCGCCTTTAATGACGCTTGTCGAGCAACAGCGTGAGTGTGTTCAAGCGCTGCAAACGCTCCTTGAACAAGAAGCCAGTATCATCGCGAGCCGTGTATCGGATGATATCGAAGCCATCGCGAAAGAAAAACAGGCGTTAATCAATGAAATCCAGCGAAATGATGCGCAAATCAGTCGTCACTCTGAACGTGATTCACTCCATCATGACGAAACCATGCGTGAGCACATCAGCGCGATCCAAACGTGTTTGTCCACCTGTAAACAGCAAAACGAAACCAACGGCGTTGCATTGCAACGAGCCAGCTTAAGCATTCATCGTCTGCGCAACTTGTTCCAAGAAAGCGGTGGCAAATCAGAGCTGACTTACAACCAGGACGGCAATGCATCAGGGAGAAAAACACTCGGCACTAACATCAAAGCCTAAAAAGCGTTGTCTATCTTCCCCTCGCCCCCTCTCTAAGCCTCAGCCAACTAAAAAAGCGAGCACTTGGCCCGCCTTATTGTCGTGGTTCACGCACATATTATTGAAAAATCAGACAACGCCATTAGAAGATAATAGAGTTGTTGGTTGGCACCTGCTGTGACTCACCATAGCGTTTCATTTTTTGCATTGTATCTAGGTTCAGTTCGAGCTCTGTGACGTAACTATCACCAACTTTGTAACTCGCCACCACTTCGGCGCCGCGAATAATGCCATCGACGGCGCCTTGTGTGCTGTCACGACCTAAACTTTGATCGTTAACGCTCGCACGGCTGCTTATCCGCAATCCATAAACTTGCTCGCTCAACTCTTTGTAGGCGTCCACTTTAGACGCGCGCATCGCCCGTGTTTCTTTGTCTTCTTGGGTCGCACCTTGTTGGGCGCTGATCGAGGCCATGCCAACCGCCGAAATAATACTCTCTTCTTTCATTCTGGTAAGAGGCTGACATGCAGAGAGCATCAATAATGCGGCGAAAAGTAATCCATGTCTTTTAAACATTTATCTACCTTACTCTTTCCTGTACTAAGGCTTTAGTACGACGGTTTCACGTTTCATGCGGTTTTGATCGTCGCGAATGATCACACCATCACGTTTACGCACCTTGTACAAGCTATCGATATCACGGCCAATCCGGTCCGCGGGTAAAAACCCTTGCGCTGAGGCGACAACCACACGCGACTCCATACCGATGACACGCGCATTGACGAGCACCCCACCGCCTTGACGCAGCATGGTGCCTGTTAATACATAGTCGATTTGCTGCTCAGGATCGAGCTCCTTCCAGTCACGGCTGATCGTGAAATCACCTTCTTCTGTGACCCGAATAGCGCCCGTTGACTTAAAGTCTACCACCGTAAAACCACGGCTTTGCATCTGGTAAATCAACCCTTCAGTGACAGTGTTTCCTAACCAGTTTGTTTCGCCCATATTTTGCAGATCGACAAACGAAGTCACGGCCAGCGGTGTGCGTGCCGTCAAATAAGCGTTGGTCGCTAAAAGTTCATCCGCCATGCTATTTAAAAAATAGTCGAGTGTGTGGCGTGGCCGCTGCTTAAGAAAAAACTCACTGCCTGAATACGGCTCTTTACCGTTATAAATAGGCGTATAAGCACAGCCCGTTACCAATAGCGCTACTATCGCCACTATCCACTTTTTCATCGTATCATGCTCCGCGCTCAGTCATCGATGTGAGACAAGTGTGTTATCTAGTGTATCGGTCAATGTCGTCAAACCTTTACCCTAGATTGCTCATTCTCATTTAGGAACACAACTTGCATCAGCGTCTTTGCGTCATCTTATTGGTAGGCCGTTACCCTACGCGTTAATGAAGTTAAAGCAATTTCCGTACCCACTAAGTGAGATCTTGACTATGAAAACCCTTTTGGCGCGGCTAACACTGGTTGTTAGCTTTGTTGTCACTCCGTTCACGCACGCTGCCTGGTATGAGGTATCCGCCAGTTCCCCGATACTCGAAAGCCAGCAAGCGGCGCGCGTGCGCGCACTCGAAGCGGCAACTTTTGACGCCATTCGCTTTGCGGGTGCCGATGTGGGGAGCCTTCAGCAGCTCAAACGTTTTTATACACAAGTAAAACCTGACTATCTATTTAGCGGTAACGCGGTGCGCGAGGTACAAGTGCTGGAGGAAGGCACGCAAGGTGGCAATTATGTGGTTAACCTGCGGCTAGATATCTACCCCTCGGCAAACGCTTGCCACAAAACCCAGTATAAAAAAGGCATAGTGTTAACCCGTTTCCCCATTATGTCGCCACAGCAGGCAGCGTTAGGTGGGATCTATCAATTCGGTGATGACTTTTCAGTTCTGTTGAGCCGTGAAGTTAAACAGCATGCACAAAGTTTTGTGGGACGCGGGATCGCCAATGTTGATGTATCACCCAATATGCCAAACGCGATTACCATGCTGGCGGAAGACAAAGACGCGCAGTTTGTTGTGACAGGTGCGATCACCGACTTATCTGCCACCACGGATGATAGTGGCTTCGGTAAAGCTAAAAATAATCGACAATTAGCGGTCAATGTACAAGCGATGGACAGTGAGAGCGGGGAAGTGATCTTCCAACGCCGCTATCGTGATATCGCGCAATGGCCGTTTGAGCGACACAGCCAAGTCGATACGCAAACGGCACGGTTTTGGCAATCACCCTATGGGCAGATGGCGCGCCGGATGAGCCGAAATATTTTGTTGGATCTCGAGTCTTCACTGGCTTGCCGTGCCAGTAAGCCTAAAATAGTGTCATTAAAAGACAATATTGCGCAAATTAATGTAGGCCGTGTGAATGGTGTGCAGCAAGGTGATCAATTAAACCTATGGCATGTCGCTTCTTTCACTGATGATTTAGGGATTGTACGCACCCAGCGCCGCAAAAGCGGTATCACCCTGACCGTGGCTCGCGTGTATGAGAGTAGTGCAGAAGCTGTGATTCAGCCTCAAACCTTAACCGGCAGCATTCAAATTGGCGATATAGTGACCAAAGGGCTTAACTAAATGAAAACAGGCGCTTAAATCGCGCCTGTTTTTACGTATAATGGCCGCACGCTCTCATAGCTCAACAGGATAGAGCAGTCGCCTCCTAAGCGATCGATCGGGGTTCGAGTCCCTGTGGGAGCGCCATCCTTAATGCATGATTAATACTGAATGAGTCATGCTAAAAAAGCGTAGGCATGTAGGTCGTTAAGAGCCACAAGCTTAGCATCGCCATCACCCCGGCGAGAATATCATCCACCATGATGCCGATACCACCATGAACATGTTTGTCTAACCAGCTGATTGGCCAAGGCTTTGCCATATCGAAAAGGCGGAATAAAATAAAGCCAGCCAATACCGTTTTCCAATCTGTTGTGGGGACAAGCGCCATCGTCAACCAGAAGCCGACAAACTCATCCCAAACAATCGCACCATGATCATGGACTTGCATGTCTTTAGACGCACGCCCACAGATGGCAATCCCTGCGATGCCGCCAACAATAATGGCGATCCAAAGCCCAACAACCCCACCAAAAGTGACCAGCGCCCAATAAAACGGAATCGCAACTAACGTACCGACTGTGCCGGGCATTATCGGCGATAAGCCACCGCCAAACCCGAGCGCCAATAAGTGGATAGGATTAGACAACGATAAACGGTGTTTAGGATCCGTCACAATTTGACTCCTTAAAATGATCCCAACCTGTCAGCGTCCAATCAAGTGGCTGACCTTGTGAAACTAACTCAAGCGCACGGTGGCCATTAATTTGGCCAATACGCTGTACCTTAGTGCCACTGTGTTTTAATGCTGTATCAAGTGTGCCACGATGCATTTCTGGGACAGTAAAGCAAAGTTCATATTCCTCGCCACTCATCAGGGCCATTTTTTGTGCGGCTGTTTCGCTATCAACCTCTGCGAGTAAACGTTCAGAAATCGGTAGCCGTGTGACCTCAATTTGCGCCCCGACATCACTGGCTTGGAGAATATGGGTTAAATCTGCATACAAACCATCAGAGATATCGATAGCAGCCGAAGCAATGCCCCGCAGTGCCTGCCCGGCAGCTACGCGCGGTTGAGCGCGATAATGATGGTTAATCAAGCGATTAGCACGCGCCTCATCAACGATGGGTTTGCCAAGCACATAAGCAAGCCCTGCCTGGCTTTCACCTAGCGATCCCGTTACATAGATCCAGTCGCCAGGTTTGGCGCCTGAACGCGTCAGTGCCTGCCCTTTAGGCACATGGCCATGCAACGTCATGGTAATGCTTCTTGGACCTCGCGTGGTATCGCCCCCGATTAACTGAACCTGAAAGTGTTCAGCCAAAGCAGAAAACCCCTGACAAAAACCGGCCACCCAGGCTTCATCAGAATCGGGCAAGGTTAGAGCGAGCGAGCACCAAGCTGGCATCGCACCCATTGCGGCAAGATCACTTAAGTTAGAGGCTAAGGCTTTGTGAGCAACGTCGGATGCCTTGGCGGAAGGAAGAAAATGCGTGCCCTCGACTAACGTATCTGTGGTGACCACGAGTTGGCAGCCGTCTGGCACCTCAGTGATCGCACAATCATCGCCAATGCCTAGGGCGACATCTCGACGGTTAACCGGTTGACGTGCGAAATAATCGCGAATCAAATCAAATTCGTTGCGCGTCATAAAAACTATTTATCGGATTAGATCAATAAAAAGGCCAGCATGGCTGGCCTAGTAAGGAGGGATTAACGTAACCGAGGATACGCTTTATCCAAGACACCATTAACGAATTTATGGCTGTCTTCCGCACCAAAGCGTTTAGCCAACTCAATGGCTTCATTGATGACCACTTTATAAGGGACATCATCGCATTTGATCAGCTCATACATCGCAAGACGCAATAAGGCGTGCTCCATGTCGTCAAGATCTTGTAATGGACGAGACAAATACGGACGCATCTTGCTATCAAGTTCTTGATGGCTGAGCGCAACACCACTGAACAGCGTACGAAAATACGCAACATCTGTTTCCGGATCGCGAAGAAGTGGCTCTGTTTTCTGGTGCTCATCTTCTTCTTCGTATTTATCTGCGGCCAAAAACTGCGCTTCAATATCAGCGACATTCCCTTTTGCGATTTGCCATGTGTAAATGGCTTGCAATGCAAATTGGCGAGCATTACGCCGTGCGGCTGGTTTCACTTTAACCCCCATTAGGATTCAATCTGGGACAGAACATTCACCATTTCAAGCGCGCTCAGTGCAGCCTCTGCCCCTTTATTACCAGCCTTGGTACCTGCGCGTTCGATCGCTTGCTCAATGGTGTCTACCGTCAGCACACCAAAAGCAACTGGGGTTTCATACTCCAGCGCTACTTGTGCCAACCCTTTGTTACATTCTCCGGCAACATAGTCAAAATGCGGTGTGCCGCCGCGGATCACTGAGCCTAGCGCGACAATCGCATCATAACGACCGCTTTTCGCCAACTTTTGGGTCACCACAGGCAACTCGTAAGCACCGGGACAACGGACCACGGTAATATTATCGTCGTTGACTTGGCCTTGGCGCTTCAGTGCGTCAACCGCACCATCTAGCAAACTCTCATTAATAAAGCTATTAAAGCGAGAGATAACAATAGCAACCTGCGCATTGGGCGCGGCAAATGCACCTTCGATTACGTTCATGAGCCTTCCTGTGACTTGCTTTCCGGAATGAGAAACCGCGCGATTCTAGCATACTTTTTACCATTGACACCATGCTCAGTGTCTTGGGAAAAGCGCCCGAGCCTCATCGTTTCTCTCAGTATTTATTCGGTCACGTATTCAACCACGTTCAGACCAAAGCCTGACAGGGCGTGATAACGCTTTGTCGATGAAGAGAGCAAACGCATTTGTTTCACGCCCAGATCGGCTAATATTTGTGATCCAATTCCGACTCGGCGTGACGTGCCCTGCCATTTGGCACCTGCTGGTTTCTCACCTTTATCTTGCGCTTCAAACGCTTTGACTTTACTGATAATGGAATCAGGCGTCTCTTCTTTCCCCAAAATAACCAATACGCCGCCTTCTTCACTGATGCGCTTCATCGCACGAGTCAACCCCCAGCTGCGCTCAGCAGTACGATCGGAGCGAAGTAAATCGGTAAACGTATCTTGCAGATGAACCCTTACCAATGTCGGATCGGTGCTAATCTCGCCTTTACGCATCGCGTAATGAATTTGGTTATCAATGGTATCCCGGTAGGTCACCAGATCAAACTCACCAAATTCGGTCGGCAGGGTACAGGCGGCAACACGCTCGATGGTCGTTTCGTTTAAATTACGATACTCAATCAGATCGGCAATGGTGCCAAGTTTAATACCATGCTTGTCACAAAACACTTCTAAGTCAGGACGACGCGCCATGGTGCCGTCTTCATTTAAGATCTCAACAATCACCGAGGAAGGGTTAAAACCGCCTAGGCGCGCCAGATCACAGCCCGCCTCTGTATGACCTGCGCGAGTCAGTACACCGCCTTCTTGCGCCATGAGCGGAAAAACATGCCCAGGCTGTACTAAGTCGGCGGCTTTGGCATCTGACGCCACCGCCGCTTGCACGGTGCGCGCGCGGTCGGCCGCCGAAATGCCAGTGGTCACGCCTTCGGCCGCTTCAATCGAGACAGTAAAGGCGGTGGAAAACTGCGCATTGTTATCTGACACCATCAAGGGCAATCCAAGTTGCAGACAGCGCTGTTGAGTCAGCGTTAAACAAATCAAACCACGCCCGTGGGTCGCCATAAAATTGATCGCTTCTGGCGTAATGGCTTCTGCTGCAATGATCAAGTCGCCTTCATTTTCGCGATCTTCGTCATCCATCAATACCACCATCTTACCTTGGCGGATATCATCAATGATTTCTTGGGCGCTACTAATTGCCATCTTGGATTCCTTATTTCAAAAAACCGGAACGGGCGAGCGTTTCAAGACTCACGCCCGTTGATTGTGTCGGTTCAGCCGCTTTGTCTCCGAGCATCAATCGCTCAAGGTAACGGGCGATGACATCGACTTCAATGTTCACCTTACGCCCCGGAGCAAAGTGCTGAATTGTCGTTTGTTCAGCCGTATGCGGTACGATAGTGAGCTTAAACGCACTGCCATTGACGTCGTTCACCGTCAGGCTAATGCCATCCACCGTAATCGATCCTTTCAACGCCACATACTTGGCAAGTTCAGGCGGTAATGCAATCCAGTACTCCCATGCACGTCCCGTTTGACTCACTGACGTCACTTCCCCTAGGCCATCCACATGCCCAGAGACCATGTGTCCGCCAAAACGCGTAGTCGGCAACATCGCCTTTTCCAGGTTGACGTTATCGCCAACAGACAAGATCCCGAGTGATGAACGCGCCAGCGTTTCTGACGACACATCGGCGCTATAACCGGTTGCGGTCAATGCAACCACGGTTAAACACACCCCATTGGTGGCGATGCTGTCGCCCAGTTTGACATCCGAGAGGTCGAGGGCACCACTCTCTATGGTGAGGGTCATGTCTTGGCCACGGCGAGTCAGCTTTTGAATTCGGCCCACCGCTTCGATAATTCCAGTAAACATCGTATTAATACTCTTGCGTGATGACCGCATGCTCCGAGAGCGTTGCGATTAGGCGAACATCGTCACCGATAGGCGTCACTTGATTAAAATGAAAACGCGGTACGTCATCCATACGTTGCAACCCGTCTAAAGCAATCAGCGGGCGGCTATCTGCCCCCAGCAATACCGGCGCTTGATAAACAATCAGCTCATCCACTAACGACTCAGTTAATAACTGATTCGCCAGCCTCGCGCCTGCTTCTACCCAAACCTTATCGATATCATGTTGTGCCAATGCGTGAAGGATAGCGCTGAGCGAAGCGTCGGGCATGACCCATTCGTGGACGTTATCCGGCCATATCTGACTACTTGGCATATCGACAATTCGGATCACCTCGCCCTCAAGCTGATAGACGGTCGCTTCAGGTGACGTTTTATTATGTTTATCCAAGATCACGCGCGTCGGCTGGCGCAGTACTGATTGCGGGTAATGGTCGAGGATCTCAGTTGCAAGCTGGCTACGACGTATATTTAGGCTGGGGTTATCGGCTAATACCGTGGCGCTGGTCGATAAAATAGCGCTCGCTTGGGCGCGAAATGTCTGCACATCGGCGCGCGCTGGTTCACCCGTGATCCATTTACTTTGACCATTTGCCAAGGCGGTGCGCCCATCAAGACTGCCCGCCAGTTTGAGCTGAACATAGGGCATTTGGGTTTGCATACGTTTAATAAAACCAGGATTCAGCGCTTTGGCCTGCTCAGCCATCACACCGACCACGACCTCAATACCGGCTTGTTGTAACCGCGCGAGACCGCGCCCTGCCACTTTAGGATTAGGGTCTTGCATCGCACAGACAACACGCGTGACCTTGGCGGCAACCAACGCATCACAACACGGCGGCGTGCGACCATAATGAGAGCAAGGCTCTAAGGTGACATAAGCCGTCGCGCCCACCGCGCATTCCCCCGCTGCTTTTAAGGCGTGAACTTCGGCGTGTGGACCACCTGGAGCAATGTGAAACCCCTCGCCCACAATGTCATCACCGTGAGCAATCACACAGCCGACATTGGGGTTAGGGGTGGTGGTAAAGCGACCTTGGGCCGCAAGCGCTAATGCGCGCGCCATCATCGTTTGATCTTGGTGGCTAGTTGTCATTTTTGTAACCGTGCAATCTCTTCACCAAATTCGCGAATATCTTCAAAGCTATGGTAAACAGAGGCAAAACGGATATAAGCCACCTTATCAAGCTCCTTCAGTGCTTCCATGACCAAGTTGCCAACCATGGCTGATCCTATTTCTCGCTCACCCGTCGCTCGCAAACGCGACTTAATGCTATTTATCGACTTTTCGATATCATCCGTACTGACAGGACGCTTCTCCAACGCACGTTGAATACCGCCCCGCAATTTATCTTCGTCAAAGGGCTCTCGATTACCGTTGGTTTTGATCACCCGTGGCATGACTAATTCCGCTGTTTCAAACGTCGTATATCGCTCAGCGCACGCCAAACACTGGCGACGACGGCGAACTTGATGGCCATCAGCCACGAGTCGAGAATCGATCACTTTGGTGTCGGTAGCACCACAGAATGGACAGTGCATGCGCGTCGTCTCCTCAATATTGTCCTGCTAGTGTAACCGATTTGCGAGGATGAAAAAGCCTCTCTAAGGAGACGGAGTACGGGTTTTGTGTCTCAACTAGACTTCGTTCTCAGATAAATATAAAAAAGGCGCCCATAGGCGCCCATCTTTTTAGATAATCTGTATTGCTTTATTAAGCATATACCGGCAAACGACGGCAGATGGCTTGGACCTTCTCTTTGGTCTCTGCAATCACTTGCTCATTGTTGATGTTATCAAGCACATCACACATCCAATGCGCGAGTTGTTCGGCGTCTTGCTCGGTAAAGCCACGACGTGTAATCGCTGGCGTCCCCACACGAATACCGGAGGTGACAAACGGGCTACGTGGATCGTTCGGTACACTGTTTTTGTTTACTGTGATATTAGCGGCACCTAACGCGGCATCGGCTTCTTTCCCAGTAATGTCTTTATCAATTAAATCCACCAACAACAGGTGGTTGTCAGTGGAATCCGATACAATTTTATAACCGCGAGCTTGGAACCCTTTCACCATCGCACGTGCGTTATCAATCACGCGCGCTTGATAGGCTTTGAACTCTGGCTCCATCGCCTCTTTAAACGCGACGGCTTTACCGGCAATCACGTGCATCAATGGGCCGCCTTGGCCGCCAGGGAACACCGCAGAGTTGAGCTTTTTATAAATATCTTCACCGGCATTTGATAAGATCAAACCACCACGCGGACCTGCAAGGGTTTTGTGCGTCGTCGTCGTGACCACATGTGCGTAAGGCAGTGGATCGGGATAAACACCAGCGGCAATTAAGCCAGCCACGTGTGCCATATCCACCAAGAACCAAGCCCCGACTTTATCTGCAATCTCACGCATGCGTTTCCAATCAACCACTTGTGAGTATGCAGAAAACCCGCCAATGATCATTTTTGGCTTATGCTCGAGTGCAAGCTGCTCCATTTGCTCGTAATCGATTTTACCGGCTTCATCGATACCGTAAGGGATCACATGATAATGTTTGCCGGAAAAGTTAACTGGCGAACCATGGGTTAAGTGACCACCATGCGCCAAGCTCATACCCAGTACCGTATCACCTGGGTTTAGCAGCGCCATGTAGACCGCGCTATTCGCCTGTGAGCCAGAGTGCGGCTGAACATTGGCATACTCACAGCCAAAGAGTTGACAAGCACGCTCAATCGCCAAGGCTTCGGCTTTATCCACGTATTCACAGCCGCCGTAATACCGTTTACCAGGGTAGCCTTCCGCGTATTTATTGGTCAGTTGAGAGCCTTGCGCTTCCATCACGCGCGGGCTGGTATAGTTTTCTGACGCAATCAGTTCAATGTGTTCTTCTTGACGCGTACTTTCTTCTTCCATCGCCGCAAACAGCGCTGGGTCATAATCCGCGATATTCATGTCACGCTTTAGCATTGGTCTCTCCTGACTTAACATTGGCGGGCAATCACCCATAAAGCGAACGCTAGGATCCGATAGGCCACCTAGCAACAATTAGTCTCGGTGTGATGTTTTAGATCACGCCCTGGCTTAATCGCTTTCACCTGCGAATCAAAGCGATTAAGCCAAGGCAACATCAAACGTTTGACTCACTTAAGCAAACGTTTTCGTTACCGCCATGACTGCGTTTGCTATTCTACAAAAATTCCCTTCAATCAGGTAGCCTGGGGGATGATTTTTTTATTTAAAACCTGGCTGTTTTGGCTTGTATCACGGCGCAGCAGCACGCGATCCACTGTAAACACTTTACAGCGGAGTATCATAATAATGACAATCAAGACGCAGGTTATTTACGTTGTCGACTGTTTCCCAAGCCTCATTGGCGATAGAATGCGCGCCCGCACCCGCAGGCACTCGTCGCCAGTGCCCATTAACCTTTTTTAACCGCCAGCCTATTGGGTTTTGGCGGGGCTTTTGTTGCTAACACGTTTTTGTTTTTATCACGCTAATTAAGTAGGGAGAAGCCGTGTGAGTCAGTATCAACACAGCTTTAAAGAAGACATTATTGCTATCGCCTCGGGCGCGTTTTTAGTCGCCCAGGGGGTATTTTTCTTGCAACAGGCCGGACTCTTAACCGGGGGGACCACAGGCCTGGCGTTATTAGTCAGCCAATTTACCGACCTATCGTTCGGTACTTTGTATTTTCTTTGCAATTGCCCGTTTTATGTAATGGCTTGGTTCCGTATGAGTCCGCGATTTGCATTACGCAGTTTACTTGCCGGTGGCGCCGTATCGGTGATGGCTGATCATATTGCCTACTTTTTTCAAATCACTTGGCTGGCCCCCGCCTACTGTGCAGTGATTGGTGGACTATTGATGGGCGTCGGTATGTTGATGATTTTCCGCCATAATGCCAGCTTAGGCGGTTTTAACGTACTGGTGCTCTATTGTCAGGACAAGTTTGGGATCTCGGCAGGAAAGCTACAAATGGGCATCGACTGCACCATTCTCGCGTTATCTTTCTTCCTTATCGATCTGAACCTGCTGATGTGGTCTGTGGCCGGTGCGATTGTACTCAATTTAGTGTTAGCGATGAACCACAAACCGGGACGCTATCAAGCGCATCCGGCCAATCCTGGCACGTAGACAGTATCTACACCGCGCATACGTTATCTATACCGTGAATACGCTATCTACACCGTGAATACGCTATCTACACCGTGAATACAATAAAGCCAAGCATCACGCTTGGCTTTTTATTGCTTGCCGTATTAGTCTAACCCGTGCAATTAAATCGCTTCTTCGTCTTCTTCGCCGGTACGGATACGCACCACACGCTCAACGTCAAAGACAAAGATTTTACCATCACCAATTTTGCCGGTTTGCGCGGTCTCAATAATGGTATCGACACATTGCTCAGCAACATCATTAGACACCACTACCTCCAATTTCACCTTAGGCAGAAAGTCCACCATGTATTCGGCACCACGATATAGTTCAGTGTGGCCTTTTTGACGACCAAAACCCTTTACCTCTGAGACGGTCATCCCTGTAATCCCGACGTCTGCCAGCGCTTCGCGTACGTCATCGAGTTTGAATGGCTTGATGATGGCTTCAATTTTTTTCATTCCGTTATCCTTCTCGTTGGCCGCAGCCGGTCCTGATGGATCAGTTGTTTAGCTGAAATTGTATCGCAGCAGGATAAAAAATCATCCATCGATTCTCGCATATCACCAAAAAGCCGCCAAAGTGTGGCGGCTTTATTGGTACGGTGCTTACCCTAGAGTAACCCGCGCGTTGCGGAACATCCGCATCCACGCACTATCTTCACCCCAATCATCTGGGTGCCAAGAGTTAGCGACAGTACGGAATACCCGCTCAGGGTGCGGCATCATAATGGTCACACGGCCCGACTCGGTAGTCAGCGCGGTAATGCCATTTGGTGAGCCATTCGGGTTGGCAGGATACGCTTGTGTTGGCTGGCCGTGATTATCGGTGTAACGCAGCGCTATCGTGCCTGACGCCTCAATCGCCGCCAAGTGCTCAGCATCGCGCACTTCTACCCGTCCTTCACCATGCGATACCGCAATGGGCATCCGTGACCCTGCCATCCCAGCAAAAAAGGCGGATGGGCTTGATTGCACTTCCACCATGCTAAAGCGGGCTTCAAAGCGCTCGGACTCATTGCGAACAAATCGTGGCCAGTGTGCAGCCCCTGGGATCAGTTCATGCAGGTTCGATAGCATCTGGCAGCCATTACACACCCCAAGTGCTAGCGTGTCTTCACGGCCAAAGAAGGCACTAAATTGGTCGCGCGCACGGCTATTAAACAGAATGGATTTCGCCCAACCTTCACCAGCGCCTAACACGTCACCGTAAGAGAAACCGCCACAGGCCACCAGCCCTTGGAAACCGTCCAAACTAACGCGTCCTGAGAGAATGTCACTCATATGAACGTCCACAGCGTTAAATCCAGCGCGATCGAAGGCGGCGGCCATTTCCACATGCGAGTTCACGCCTTGCTCACGCAAAATAGCCATGGTCGGTTGTTGACCGGTCGCGATATATGGCGCAGCAACATCTTCGTGCACATCAAAGCTCAGACTAGCGTGCAACCCAGGATCGGCCGCCTGTTTGGCGTCAAACTCTTGGCGTGCACAGTCCGGATTATCGCGTCGCGCTTGCATTTGATAGGTGGTTTCAGCCCAAATCTGACGTAGGTGCTGGCGACTGGCTTGATAGATAGGTGCCTCACCGTGACGCACGATAATCTCATCGCTATCACTTAGGCCGCCAATCAGGTGACTGCATGCGGTTAATTGATGTTCATCCAACACCGCATTAACACGCTCGAGATCTTGCGTCGCCACTTGGATCACCGCGCCCAGCTCTTCGTTAAACAACACCGACAAGGCATCGTCGCCTAAACGGGCGATGTCCACGTCAATACCGGTGTGACCGGCAAAGGCCATTTCAGCCAAGGTAACGAATAGTCCGCCATCGGCTCGGTCGTGATACGCCAGCAGTTTTTGCTCTGCCACCAAGGTTTGCATCGCATTGAAAAAGCCTTTTAGGCGGGCGCTGTTGGTGACATCGGCAGGCTTATCGCCCAATTGATGATACACCTGAGCCAGCGCGGTTGCGCCCAGACGCTGCGCGCCTTCACCAAGATCAATCGCAATCAGGTGGCTGTCACCTTTATCGCTACGCAATTGTGGGGTCACGGTACGACGCACATCTTCCACGCGGCCAAAGGCGGTGATGATCAGCGACATCGGTGCCGTCACCGTTTTGTTTTCACCGTCTTGCTGCCACTGAGTTTTCATCGACATCGAATCTTTACCCACCGGAATGGTCAGTGATAGCTCAGGACACAGCTCCTCACCCACGGCTTTGACCGCTTCGTACAAGCCAGCATCTTCGCCCGGGTGACCCGCCGCGGACATCCAGTTGGCAGACAGTTTAATGTTGGTCAGACTGCCAATATCGGCACAGGCGATATTGGTCAACGCTTCACCCACTGCCATGCGGGCAGAGGCAGCAAAATCGAGCAAGGCGGCCGGGGTACGTTCGCCCATCGCCATCGCTTCGCCGTGATAACTGTCATAACTGGCCGCCGTCACCGCACAGTTCGCCACCGGCACTTGCCACGGGCCAACCATTTGGTCACGCGCAACCAATCCGGTCACCGAGCGGTCGCCGATGGTGATCAAGAAGGTTTTCTCCGCCACTGCTGGCAAGCGTAAAACACGCTCGCAGGCTTGTGCCAGTTCAATGCCTTGGGTGTTTAGCGCGGTACCTGTCACTTGTTGGCGTGTAACGTCACGGTGCATTTTGGGCGCTTTACCCAGCAGAATATCCATCGGCATATCGATAGGGCTATTACCGAAGTGGCTATCTTCAAGCGACAGGTGACGCGCGTCGGTGGCATCACCAATGACTGCGTACGGGGCGCGTTCACGCTCGCACAAGGCTTCGAAAAGTGCCAGGTTTTCGGGTTTGACCGCCAAGACGTAACGCTCTTGTGACTCGTTACACCAAATGGCGAGCGGGCTCATTCCCGGCTCATCATTCGGAATATCACGTAAGTTAAAACACCCGCCGCGGCCGCCATCATCAACCAGCTCTGGCATCGCATTTGAAAGGCCACCCGCGCCCACATCGTGGATAAAGGCAATTGGGTTATCCTCGCCAAGCTGCCAGCAGCGATCAATCACCTCTTGGCAACGGCGTTCCATTTCTGGATTCTCACGTTGTACCGAGGCAAAGTCCAAGTCTTCCGCCGACTGGCCGGATGCCATCGACGATGCTGCTCCGCCACCAAGACCGATGTTCATCGCCGGGCCACCTAACACAATCAATTTGGCCCCGACGTCAATCTCACTTTTTTGCACATGGCCGTCGCGGATGTTGCCCATTCCGCCTGCGAGCATGATCGGCTTGTGATAGCCGCGCACTTCCTCACCGGCATGCGAGGTCACTGATTGCTCATAGGTACGGAAGTAGCCCAGCAAGTTAGGACGGCCAAATTCGTTATTAAACGCCGCACCGCCTAGCGGGCCTTCCAGCATAATATCGAGCGCAGTGGCAATCCGCTCAGGCTTGCCATAGTCTCGCTCCCACGGCTGAATAAAGCCCGGGATTTTCAGATTAGAGACGGAAAAACCGACCAACCCTGCTTTGGGTTTACCGCCGACACCGGTCGCACCCTCGTCACGAATCTCACCGCCAGAGCCGGTCGCGGCCCCTGGCCACGGTGAAATCGCGGTGGGGTGGTTGTGGGTTTCCACCTTCATCAAAATATGGGCAGGTTCATGGTGATACTGATAGCTGTGGCTCTCTGGCGTCGGGAAAAAGCGTCCGACGTTTGAGCCCGTCATTACGGCCGCGTTGTCTTTATACGCCGACAGCACGTTATCTGGGGTTTGCTCATAGGTGTTTTTGATCATCTTAAACAGCGATTTAGGCTGCTTTTCACCATCAATGGTCCAGTCGGCGTTAAAGATTTTGTGGCGGCAATGCTCTGAGTTGGCTTGCGCAAACATCATCAGTTCAATGTCGTTAGGGTTACGCCCCAGCTGGGTAAAGTTCTCAACCAGATAGTCAATTTCGTCTTCTGCCAGAGCCAATCCTAAGGCTTGGTTTGCCTCAGTTAAAGCGGCTCGACCTCCCAAGAGAATGTCCACGCTGTGCATCGACGCAGGTTCCGCTTGCTCGAACAGCACCTCAGCGGCCTCAAGCTCACTAAATACCGTTTCCATCATCCGATCGTGCAACAATCCGATTAAGGTTGCGTGTTGCTCATCAGTTAATGGCGCAGAGAGTTGAATATAGTACGCGGTACCACGCTCTAAACGTTTCACCGCGTCCAACCCGCAATTATCGGCAATATCGGTTGCCTTGGATGACCACGGCGACAAGGTGCCGGGACGAGGCGTAACGAGAAACAGCGTCCCTTCAGGTGCGTGCGGCGGTAAAGTGGGTCCGTAAGTCAGCAGCTTTTCGAGCTTCTCGCGACTCGCGCTATCCAAAGGGTGATGCAAATCAGCGAAATGAATAAACTCAGCATACAGTGCCGTGACCGGTAACTGATGCGCTTGGCAGCTGGCCAGTAGTTTATTGACACGAAACTCAGACAGTGCGGGGGAACCACGCAAAATATCCATGTGCGTACGTCTCTCGTTAGCGGTAAATGAAAGGGTATACCCAAATTGACGCATCCTGGCACGATAACTTGGGTATCACCACGCTCTTGACCGCAGTGGTTTGAACACGCAAAAATGCGTTTTCGCTGGCCTTTTAAGCAGACGGCGGCCATTATAGGGCAAAATCCTTAGCGACAACACACCTGACGCAACCGTTTGCGCAAAAAATTTTCCCTCTATCCGTATCCAACCTATTCACGTAGAATGTGGCGTCTATCGATCATCGCTAGCACTACCACGCTAGCCAGCAACTGCGAGCGACAGCCTTTGATACAGCGTGACTTTTCTCTGAAATCATGGATGACTAGCCTTGTCGTGCTGGTAGTTAGCCTGGTATTAACGGGGTGTGATTGGCACTTCGACGATCGCACCGTACTGGAAAAAATCCGCGACCGCGGCGTGCTAAGAGTCGGAACGCTCAATAACGAACTTTCTTATTACATTGGTCCTGATGGCCCGACCGGGCTGGATTACGAACTTGCATCACGTTTTGCTGACAAGCTTGGCGTAAAGCTGGAAATGGTGCCGACCTATACGTTATCCGGCCTCTTTCCTGCATTAGAGCGCGGTGATGTCGATTTAATTGCTGCAGGACTCACCATTACCGACCAACGCTTGGCCCAATTTCGCCCCGGCCCCGCCTACTATTTTGTCAGCCAACAAGTGGTGTATAAAAAGGGACATTGGCGCCCTCGCGATGTTGGCGATTTTAACCGCGAGAACGCGGTAATGGCGGTAGTGGAAGGTTCGAGTCACGATCTCACCTTACAATCGCTTAAAAACGATCACCCCGATTTAAGCTGGAAAGTTGTGCAAGACGCCGACGACGATGAACTGCTTAAACAGGTTGCAGACGGTGATATCGATTTTACCATTGCCGACTCCGTCGATATTGCCTTAATGCAACGCACCCAACCTGATATTGCCGTCGCCATGGCGCTGAGTGAAGATGAGCCCGTCGCCTGGTTTATGAAAAAGCAGGGCGACAGCAGCGCCTATGCCCTGATGGTGAATTTTTTTGGTGAGCTGAACCAAACCGGTGAATTGGCAATTTTAGAAGAAAAGTATTTTGGCCACGTGAATCAATTTGATTACGTCGATACCCGCGCATTTTTGCGCGCCATAGAAAGCAAACTTCCGCAGTGGGAGCCCCTTTTCAAAAAGCATGCGAACGATTTTGATTGGCGCCTGCTTGCCGCCTTGTCGTATCAAGAATCGCACTGGAACCCACGCGCCATATCTCCCACAGGGGTACGTGGGATGATGATGCTGACGTTACCGACCGCTAAATCCGTCGGCGTGCGCAACCGTCTGGATCCCGAACAAAGCATCAAAGGCGGCTCACTCTACCTGCAGCGTATGCTCGACCGGATTCCCGACAGTGTTAACCCACACGAGCGGATTTGGTTTGCTTTCGCCTCTTACAACATTGGCTTTGGTCATATGATGGATGCACGGCGACTCACTGAAGCGCAAGGTGCCAATCCTAACTCGTGGAGTGATGTGAAACAGCGACTTCCCTTGCTCGCTAAGCGCCAATATTACACGCAAACGCGATACGGCTATGCACGTGGCTATGAAGCGCTAAGCTATGTTGAGAATATTCGCCGTTATTATCAGAGTATTCTAGGCTATGAAAAAGCACATATAGAGTCGCTGGACAGTCAGCAAGTCGAATCGCTCGGTGGGCTGCAAACCATCATTGCGCCCGAGCCATCCTCCGAGCAAGTTGCTGAACCAGCGCCGGATACTACGCCAGAGGGCTCTGAACAAAACCCAATATCGCAATCAGAAAAGCAACCGCAATGAGGATCCTATGGTGCCAAAAAAACGGCTGGTGAAACAAAGCTTTCGTAAAAACAATATTTCATCGGCTAACCGTCGCAAGCGCATGCGCCAAAATATGCACAAGAAAGTACTATGGCGCCAACGCGCGTTTGCGATTCGTGAGTTTGCCGCGTTTGATGAGGCGTTTTAAGACGCTTGGTCTGAATCAGACGACACAATAGAAGCCTCACCACGGGCTGTTTTTTTTGCAGCCTTTTTTTCAGCACGACGACGGCGGAAAAACGCTTGCAGTTGCGCACGGCACTCAGCTTCTAATACCCCACCCTCGCTTTGCACATGGTGATTTACCTCTTCATAACTGAGTAGGTTCATCACCGAGCCAGCCGCGCCGGTTTTGGGATCCGGCGCGCCAAAATACACCTTTCTGACACGGCCATGCACCATCGCCGCCGCACACATCGGGCACGGTTCGAGTGTCACATAAAGATCCGCGTCTAATAGGCGATAATTACCCAGCACTTGGCCGGCTTGGCGTAAGGCCATCACTTCGGCATGGGCAGTGGCATCATGCTGGGTAATGGTTCGGTTCCACCCCGTGCCAACAACTTCACCTTGATACACCACCACGGCGCCGACAGGCACTTCACCTTCTTGCTCAGCATTGTCGGCCAGTGTAATCGCCTGGCGCATATAAACGTCGTGAATCGTATCCGACGTTTGTGGCTCGTTCATTCCAACCTCGATTTATTGGCTATGTAATTCATCGCTAGTATACGACACAAATAAGCCGGCTCGAAGGCCGGCTTGTGTCTGCAACGTTATGATAGACGATACGCGCTCTATGTGACCGTTATTGCACCAGATACTGATAGCTTGCTTGAATACCCAGTGGCAATCCGAATGCCCAATACGCTAGCAAGAACAAGGTCCAGCCCACCAGCATGGTCAATGAATAAGGGATCATCATTGACGCCACGGTGCCAATGCCTGTTGCTTTAACATAGCGCTGGCAATACACCACAACGAGTGGGAAGAACACCATTAATGGCGAGATAATGTTCGAAACGGAATCCCCGACACGATAGGCCGCTTGTGACAATTCAGGGGAAATACCGACAACCATCAGCATTGGCACCAAAATCGGTCCAATCAGACCCCATTTCGCTGACGCAGAACCGATTAACAGGTTCACGAGTGCGGTGAGCAAAATCATCCCCACAATCGTCATCTCACCTGGCAGGTTCATTGACTGCAATAGCTCCGCGCCATTCAGCGCTAACAAGGTACCAATATTTGATTGTGTGAATGCGGCTAAGAATTGCGCACAGAAAAATGCCATCACCATATAAGCGCCCATGGTCGCCATGGTGTCAGACATGGATTTAATCACATCTTGGCTGGTTTTAAAGGTGCCTGCGGTTTTGCCATACACAATGCCTGGAATAATAAACAGCACAAAAATGAGCGGCACGATCGATTGCATAATCGGTGCATCAAAGGCGGTGAGCTCGCCCGCCGGTGACCGAAGCGGCGAGGTTTCCGGCCATGAGGCCGCCACCAGCGCGGCAATCCCGGCCAGCATCGCCAATCCGGCACGGTTAAAGGCTTTACCTTCAATGGTGGTGAATGAGCCCAGATCAGGCGCCTCTTCGGCATCCTCATCAATCGGTGTGCGATTTAAGCGTGGCTCGACAATTTTCTCAGTCACAAACCAGCCCAGCGCCACGATTAAAATAGACGACAAGCCCGTAAAGTAGATGTTAGCGAGGGGATTAACTTGGTAGCTGTCATCCAACACGTGTGCGGCCGACTCGGTAAAGCCTGCCAGCAAAGGATCAATGCCAGACGGAATAAAGTTGGCCGAGAAGCCTCCCGACACCCCAGCAAAAGCGGCGGCAATCCCCGCTAGCGGATGACGCCCCGCCGCGTGGAAGATAATCCCGCCGAGTGGGATCACCAGTACATAGCCTGCATCCGCCGCCGTGTGTGACACGATCGCCACCAAAATCAGCATGGGTGTGAGTGCTTGCTTCGGCGTCACACTCAGCATTTTCTTCAAACCGGTGGTGATAAAGCCTGACTGATCAGCCACACCCACCCCTAACATCGCAACCAATACAATCCCAAGCGGCGCAAAACCTGTAAAAGTGTCAACCATATTGGCTAAAAAGTGGGCGAGCGCATCACCGGTGAGCAGGTTTTTGACTTGGACAGCATCACCAGTCAAAGGGTGGACTGAATCAAAAGAGATCTGAGAGAGAATAGCTGACAATACCCAGACGGTGACCAGCCCCCAAAAAAACAATAGCGCGGGATCCGGAATGCGGTTCCCCGCCCGCTCTATCATGTTCAAAAACCGATCCATGCCGCGCGGTCGGCCTGTATCGGTTGCTGGGTTAATGTGTTGACTCACTGGGAACTCCATTATTTTCGATGTTGTGTTTTGGTAAGCGGCCATTTCTCCCCACATTCAGATAACCACGATGACCTGATATTGATATAGCTCCTTCACTATCGGAGCGATATCATGACACGCGAAGACAAG